>JAABTM010000394.1 GCA_011389855.1 Desulfobacteraceae bacterium | reverse complement strand
GCCGCCTCGACGGCCGTCACCGATGTGATCAGGGCCCGCTTTCCCCCGTCCCGGATAAAGGAGACGGCCGCCGTCACCTTGGGTCCCATGGAGCCGGGCGGGAAATGGCCGTCTTCCAGATGGGCTTCGGCCTCGTCCACGGTCACGGACCGGAGAAACCGCTGGTCCGGCCCGCCGTAGTCCACGGCCGCCCCCGCTTCATCCGTGGCGATGAGGAAGACGTCCACCCCCACCTCCTCGGCCAGTTTGGCGCTGGCCAGGTCCTTGTCGATGACCGCGTCCACCCCGGCGAAGGACCGGCCCTCCCGGATCACCGGAATCCCGCCGCCGCCGCAGCAGATCACGATGAAGCCCCGGTCGATGAGCCGCCGGATCTCCCGCTTTTCCACAATGGTCAGCGGCTTGGGCGAGGCCACCACCCGCCGGTAGCCCCTGGACGTTTTGACCACCGGATAGGGCAGATCCCGGATTTCCGATTCGCTGAAGGCCGGGCCGATGGGCTTGGTGGGCTCGGAAAAGGCGGGGTCGGCGGTGTCCACCACCACATAGGAAAGGAGGCTCACCAGGGGATGATGGTGGACCCCGATGGCCATGAGTTCGCTGTCCAGGGTCGATTCGATCATGTAGCCGATTCTTGGCCCTGGGTCTGGGCCACCAGGATCTCCAGGGGCAGGCGCGGCGTGGACGGGCAGCATTCCTGCTGAAGGAGCAGGTTGCCCACCTGGGGGCCGTTGCCGTGGGTGATGATGATCCGGTAGTCCCGGGAAAGGCGGGCGATCTGGCGGACCGGAACCCGCAGGTTGTCGAACTGCTCGGCCACGGTCCCGGTCTGGCCCTTCCGGATGAGGGCGTTGCCCCCCAGGGCCGCCAGCAGCACGGGCTTTTTCCGTTTTTCAGCCATGACCGCCGTCCCGGTCCAGCATCCCCGTCAGCTTCCGTTCCAGGACATCGGCCAGCCGGGGATCGCCGTGGTCCCGGTATTCGTAACGCACCCGGAGGGTGGGGGCGTCGATGGTCAGCAACCGCGACAGGTTAACCGGCGTGGCGAACAGCACCAGATCGCAGGGGGTGGCGTTGATGGTGGCCTCCAGCTCGCGGGTTTGGACGTCGCCGTACCCCATGGCCGGCAGCACCGGCCCGATGTGAGGGTACCGGTCGAAGGTCTTCCGGATGGAGCCTACCGCATGGGGCCGGGGGTCCACCCGCTCGGCCGCGCCGTGGGTTTCGGCGGCGATGAAGCCGGCCCCGAAGGCCATCTCGCCGTGGGTCAGGGTGGGACCGTCCTCCACCACCAGCACCCGCTTCCCCGCAATCCGGTCGGGCTCGTCCACCAGCAGGGCCGACTCCGCCGTCACGATCTCGGCCCTGGGGGCATGGGTTTTGATATTCTCCCGCACCTGGGCCACGCCATCGGCCGGGGCCGAATCCACCTTGTTGATGACGGCGATGTCGGCCATGATCATGTTGGTCTCGCCGGGATAATACCGGAGTTCGTGGCCGGGTCGGTGGGGATCGAACAGGACGATGCCGCGCTCCACCAGGGGTTCGTACTCCTCCCGCTCCTCGATGGTGCAGTGGTGGGCGTCGAAATCGGAAAAACCGGAGAACCGCTGGACGACCTGTTTCGTGAGATCGCCGTAGGGCATGGGATGACGCACCACCACCGGCGTCTTGCCGTGGTCCCGGATGATCCGGCAGACCTCCCGGGTGGTCTGGGATTTGCCGCATCCGGTCCGCACCGCGCAGACCGCCACAGTCGGCTTTTTGGGCTTGAGCATGGTGTAGGTGGCCCCAGCAGGATGAAGTCCGCGCCCCCGGCCATGGCGACGGCCCCTTTGTGCATCACCTCGGTATGAGGCACGTCGGAATAGGAGAAGGCCACCAGATCGGCCTTGTGCTCCCGGATCAGGTCGGCCAGTTGGTCCTCTTCATAAATCGGAATGCCATCGGGATACCCTTCCCCGGCCAGTTCCGGCGGATACCGTCGGCCTTCGATATCCGGTATCTGAGTCGCGGTGAACGCGACCACCCGATAGCGGGGATTGTTCCGGAAATAAACGTTGAAATTGTGAAAATCCCGCCCCGCCGCGCCCATGATGATGGCGTTTTCGATCATTCCGGCCCCCCTTGTCTTCTCAGGCCGCCGCTTTTCGCGTCGGCATCACCAGCATGTGGTAGCCGTAATCCATCAGGATATCGGTCGCTTTATCCGACGCGAACTCCCGCATTTCGATTTCCCGGTCTTCATCCTCCGGGGCGGAGACCCTGATCCACAATGTCTCTGGATCTTCGGGGCTTTCCACCACTGTAACCAATTCCACTTCCGGGTATCTCTTTTTAATCTTTCGCACCAAGCCCTGGATAAGTTCTTCTTGTTTAAAATTGATCATGCTTCTAAAACCTTCCCAATGGCTTCCACCATTTCTTTCGCTTTCGCGAGTTGCTTGGATGCAGCCCGCGCGCCAATTTCTTCCATATCATAATCAGCCATATTCCGGACCGCCTGCATGTCGCCCAAATACGCTCGGAATTTCGAGGGGAAATGTTTTGTCTTTCTAATGAGATTCGCGTTGAATTCGGCCTGCACCCATTTGTGATCCAATCGATCTTTACGGATGCCTTTATGTGCAAGAGCCGCCACTGCCGCCTGAAAAGCGGCATAATAGGCGCGATTAACCGCCGAGCTGTTCAGCCCGTTATCAAAGCATATTTGGGCCGCCGTCATGCTCCCTTTAGCCTTGTTGAAGAATTCCAAGATCATTATATCATCTCCCGCAGTCTGATCCAGCACAAAACGCAACCGCCCGACTATCTGTTAACGACCCTACTTTAGCATAGCGTGATTCGCCTTGCCATACACCAAAACGGCAAATCCGCGATCCAAATTGACAACCGCCCCCTCATGCGACATAAACTGACCCATGAGAAAACCGTGCATCCGGCCGCTCGATCTAACAGGACAAATCGAATTGTCACAGATTGCGGGTTGCATTTACGCTTTTTGTACGTTATGGTGTACAAAATACAATCATTGGAAGGCAGATCATGGAAAGATTGAAAATCGATCAAGACATCCGCCCCCTGTCCGAGGTGAGAACCGGCATCACCTCTTTTCTGAAACAAATTCAGAACACCAAACGCCCCTTGATCATTACGCAGCACGGAAAAAGCGTGGCGGTTTTACTGGACGTTCGGGAATACGAGGCCATGCAGGAAAAAATCGAAATATTGCATGACCTGAAAACCGCCATTCATCAGATCGACAATGGCGAGGGCATTGAGCACCAAGATGCTGAAGCGATCATAAAGGCCCAAATCCAAAAGTGAAAATCATATGGTCGCCGCTCGCTTTAGAGCGCGTATCCAGAATAACGGCCTATATATCCCAGGACAACCCTTCCGCTGCCGAACGGTGGGCCGATGAGGTATTTTCGAGAGTAAAACAGCTTTTGACGCTTCCCGAAAGCGGCCGGATCGTACCGGAAGTCAACGACCCCGCCATCAGGGAATTAATCCACGGCAACTATAGAATCATCTATCGAATCGAGGCAAGACGGATTTCAATTCTGACAGTACGCCACGGCAAGCAGTTATTGCCTGTCGAAGAATTAAACGCATAAAGACAAAACCAAAACCTACTGTGTGGAGATCACCATGACCCCAACCCAATGGCATCCCGGCACGCTCCTGGAAACTTCCGGCTACTACTGGCGCACCTGCACGCTTCATGCGGGGGTCAAGCTGGATGTGTTTACGAAAATCGGAAACGAGAAGCTGACGGCGGAAGAGGCGGCCGAAAAAATCGGCGGGGAGGTCCGGGCCGCGGCCATGCTGCTGGACGCCCTGGCGGCCATGGAATTGTTGAAAAAGGAGGCCGGCCGGTACGCCAACACCGAGGCGTCCGCCGCCTATCTATCCCAGGATTCGCCCCGGTATCTCGGGTACATGATCCAGCATCATCATCATCTCGCCCCCTCCTGGACTCAGTTGCACAAGGCCATCAAGTCCGGTCAGCCGGTGCGGGAGCGGGCCTCCTTCAGCGATCCCGAGGTGCGGGAAAGCTTTCTCATGGGGATGTTCAACAACGCCATGCTCCAGGCGCCCATGGTGGCGGATGTGGTGGACCTCCCGGATCGCGGCCATCTCATCGACCTGGGCGGCGGTCCCGGCACCTACGCCATCCATTTCTGCCTGAAATACCCGAACATGAAGGCCACGGTTTACGATCTGCCCACCACCCGGCCCTTCGCCGA
>JAABTM010000393.1 GCA_011389855.1 Desulfobacteraceae bacterium | reverse complement strand
CGGTCAGGGGCGCCATTTGGGCGGTCGCCGTCGCCGACGGGAAAAGGAGCGCCGCCCAGACCATGGCCGCGCCGAATATCGCCGTTATCACGCCTGTCGTATTGGAAATCCGATTCTGTCTCATCATCCTCCTCGCATGGTTTTATCAGGTTGAATTGGATCGTTGAAAACCGCTGTAGTGATTGTCCGCAGCGCTTTTTTTCATAATACAGCATCCGCGCCCGTTGCAACACCTAATTTTCACTGGGTCTCTGAAGCGTTCGGAGATGTCCGCTTTGACAGGCCCGGATAAACTGCCTATAATGACACAAAACTCGAATGACCAACCCCAACAGGACGGAGGAACCGGAACCGTGGGACAAAAAGTGATCATCATCGGCGGCGTGGCCGGCGGCGCCACGGCGGCCGCGAGGCTTAGGCGCATCGACGAAGAGGCGGAAATCGTCGTATTCGAGCGGGGCGAGCATGTCTCCTTCGCCAATTGCGGCCTGCCCTATTACGTGGGCAACGTCATCAAGGAACGGGAGGACCTGCTGCTGTCAAGCCCGGAACTCTTCAGGCGGCGGTACAATATCGACGTCCGGGTCGCGACGGAAGTCACGGCCATCGACCGGTCCCGAAAACGCGTCGAAGTCCGGAAACGCGGCTCGGACGATGTCTACACGGAACCTTACGACCAGCTCCTCCTCTCCCCCGGGGCGGAACCGATCCGGCCGCCGCTTTCCGGCATCGACGAGGAGCGGTTCTTCACCGTCCGCAATGTTCCCGATACGGACCGGATCAAGGCGTTCGTGGACGAGCGCCGGCCCCGCTCCGCCGTGGTGGTGGGCGGCGGCTTCATCGGACTGGAAATGGCGGAGAACCTGGTCCATCGCGGGGTTTCGGTGGCCATCGTGGAGATGCTCGACCAGGTGATGCCGGCCATGGACATCGAGATGGCCGCCTTCATCCACGATCACCTCCGGGAAAAAGGCGTCGATCTCCGCCTGGGAGACGGCGTGGACCGGTTCGACCGCGAAGACGGCCGCATCCTGGCCAGAACGAAGAGCGGGCAAACCATTCCCTGCGACATGGTGGTGCTGTCGGTGGGAATCCGGCCGGAAAGCGGTTTGGCCCGGGATGCGGACCTTGACGTGGCCAAAGACGGACGCATCCGGGTCGACGAGACCCTGCGCACATCCGATCCGGCCATTTTCGCGGTGGGCGACGCCGTCGAGGTTCGGAATTTCATCAACGGCCTGCCCGCCGCCACGCCCCTGGCCGGCCCGGCCAACAAACAGGCCCGCATCGCGGCGGACAACATCGCCGGACGCCGGTCGGTCTTCCGGGGTACCCTCGGCACGGCGGTGGTCAAGGTCTTCGACCTGGCCGCGGCCTCCACCGGGTGCAGCGAAAAATGGCTCGCACAGAACGGATTTCCCTGCCTTGTTAGCTACACCCATTCGGGATCCCACGCCGGGTATTATCCCGGCGCGGAATCCATCGCCGTCAAGCTGGTGTTCTCCCCCGGCAGCGGCAAGGTGCTGGGCGCCCAGATGATCGGCCGGGACGGCGTGGACAAGCGCATCGACGTCATCGCCACCGCCATCCGGGGCCACATGACCGTCTTCGACCTGGAGGAGCTGGAACTGGCCTACGCCCCGCCCTACGGCTCGGCCAGGGATCCGGTCAACATCGCCGGCAATGCGGCGGCCAATCTGCTGAAGGGGGATGTGGCCAATGCCCACTGGCATCAATTGAACGACCCGGAATTGGAGGGCGCCGTCCTGCTGGATCTCCGGACGAAAAAAGAGCTGGAATTGGAAGGAAAGATCGAGGGCGCCCGCCACATCCCCATCGATGAACTGCGGGGCAAACTGTCGGAACTGGACCGGGACACGCTCTACATCCCCTACTGCGCCGTGGGCTACCGGGGCTACGTGGGCCATCGGATGCTGGTGCAGCACGGGTTCAAATCCCGGAACCTCAGCGGGGGATATGAAACGTACCGGGTGGCCCCGACGCTTTTTCAACCGCAGGAATAGCGCGACTATTTCGAAGATTGAAAATCGGATAGGCTCTAACGGTTGAGCCGCCAATCGTAGGGCGTGTACGACACCCCCATGCCGTCGGCATTGTCCGAGAGCCATCTCCCTGTCTCCGCATCGTAGAGATAGGCGGCGACATACCGCGCCAGTTCCGGCCGGTCCGCCGGAAAATCCGCCCGATACCATTTGAAGATCTCGGAAACGGACAGGGCCTTGCGGTCCTTGTCCACCGCGGTAGTCCCGTTGATGAAGACCGTCGCGGAGGTTTCGAGCTGGTCGTCGATCCGGTCGGCGTCGTAGGCGTCCACGGGCGGGCAGGTGCGGCTGGCGCAGACCAGGGAGAAGTGGATCCGCGGGTCGAGGGTCTCCACCGCCAAATCCAGGCGGGGGTCGCCGCTTTTAAATCGCCGCCGGAGCCGTTTCGGGGGCACGGCGTTTTTCCGGAGGATGCCGTGTTCGATGTCGTTTAGGGCGTATTCCCGTCCGCCGATGACGTAGATGGTCCGTTCGAAAAAGAAGGGGACCTCTTTTACGGAGTCGGCGATGCCCAGCTCGATGACGCCGTGGATCACCAGGGTATTGTAAACATTGACCCAGAAGGCGATCTTCTCCGGGTCGGTCGTCAGCCGGGCCGGGTCGAAATCCCGCAGGGCCGCCACCGCATCCAGGAAATCGTCGTAATAATCGGACCCCGCGATGAGCGGATAATCGATCCGGCCCGCGTGGCCGTCGTAGAACTGGCCCCGCAGGATGGTCATGATCCGGCGGACCGCCTTGCCCGGGTTTTCCACGGGGACATCCGGTTTCCGCGATTTTTCGGGCGACAGCACCCGGGGCGTCACCAGCAGCCGGGCCTTGGTGGACAGGGAGACCGGCTCGGGCGTCGGGCGGGGTTTCCGGGCGTTCAGGTATTCCAGGACGGCGATGGCGTAGCCGATGTGGGAGAAGGCCTGGGGGATGTTGCCGGTGATCTCCCGGAAGCGGGGATCGTATTGTTCCCCCAGCAGGCCCAAATGATTGGCGAACCGATGGACCTCCCGGAGATGGCCCTCGGTTTCGTCCAGCCGCCCCTGCCGGACGAGGCAGCGGAGATACCAGAAAAAGCAGATGAGAAATCCGTGTTCCTGGCCGGGGAGGCCGTCGTCGATGGTGTAGCGCAGCAGCACGCCGTCCCGCATCAGCTCCTCTTCGACCGCCCGGATCGTGCCGGCCACCCGGGGGTCGTCGATGGGCAAAAACCCCACCAGCGGGATGCAGAGCGCCGAGGCGTCCAGCGCGTCGGTGTCGTAGTGCATCGTGAAGGCGCCGCGCTTCTCGTTGTAGCCGTTTTCCAGGAGATCCGTCCGCACCGCCTCCCGTTCGGCTTCCCATCGTTCCAGGTCCGCCGGAAAGCCGTAATGGCGGGCGATGTCGATTCCCCGGTCCAGGGCCACCCAGCACATGAGCTTGGAATGGACCATGTGATGTGGGCCGGTTCGCAGTTCCCAGATGCCGTAATCCTTCTCCCGCCAGATCTCCACCACATGATCCACCAGGGCCCGGATCCATCCCCAGTAATCGGGGTCGATCTTGCCGGCGAATCGGGACATGGCGAAAAACATCTCCAGCAGTTCGCCGTAGATGTCGTGCTGGCGCCGACCGACATTGAACTGGCCGATGTTGACGGGGCGGGACTCTTTGTAGCCGGAGAGATGGTCCAGCCGCCGTTCGCCGGTGGGCGGTTCCGGCGTCCGCAACCCGTAGAGGATATCCAGATCCGCCGGGCCGGTTTTTCGGAGGATCCCTTCGATCCAGGTCATGTAACGGGAGACCTCTTCGGTATGGCCCATCTCGAAAAGCGCGGTCAGGGTCAGGCTGGTGTCCCGGATCCAGGAGAACCGGTAGTCCCAGTTGCGTTGCCCATAAACGATGGTGGGAAACGAACAGGTCCCGGCGGCGGCGATGGCGCCCGTCTCCCGGAACTGGAGCAGCTTCATCACCAGGGCGCTCCGGTCCAGGATCTCCCGCCAGAACCTGCGGCTCGGATATTTGCCGGTTTCCCGGGCCCGCACCCAGTCTCGCCAGTAGGTTTCGGTTTCCCGCAGCATCCTCGCCATGGACGGTGCGTCGGGCGGGTCCGCCATGTCGCCCCAGGCCAGCCCGAGCCAGAGCGCATCCCCCTTGGAAAAATCGATATGGACGGTTTCCGCGTCCCACCGCATCGGTTCCGAGGCGAACAGGGTGAGGGCCTCTTC
>JAABTM010000392.1 GCA_011389855.1 Desulfobacteraceae bacterium | reverse complement strand
CGGATTTCAAGCCCAAGGGGCTTTGCTGCGGCTTTATCAAGATCGACCGGTCCCTGGCGGTCGGGCAGGAAGTGGAACTTCGGGACAAGCGGCGCAAGATCCGGGTGACCATCGCGGACGACATCCGCCCCGACCGGACCGCGCGGAGGCCCATGAAGGAGATGCGGTGATTTAGAATCCGGTTCGGAGTTCCGCCTTCAGACGGCATATATCCGCCTGAAGGCCGAATTCCGAACGGAAATTGCAAATCACTGAAAACAAGCGCGTTGGAAACCAATGGGTAAAAACAGGAAAACCTGATTGGAACATTATCGAAAAGACAATCCAAACGGCGTAACCGCTCCGAACCCTGATGGCGATAGAAGCATTGTCTCCCACATCACCAAACATCGAGGTAGGAAGACCCCTTACACTTCCGTCTCTGAAGATCAAAACGCCATCAGACATTTCAGTGGAGAATTGTATAAAACAAATTCAGATGACATCATTGCGGATGGGCATGTATTTAAAAATCATTCTGAAGTGGTTGATGAGTTGACATCAATTGTTCAAACATCTGAAAGAGCGGAAAGGATATTGGCCGGCAGAGCGTTTCAATATGCGAAACGCGCTAAGGAAGCGCTGATCGACTGGCGATTCATATTGGACAACATCAAGAAAAAAGATAGAATTTCTTGGTGTTATAGGCATATACAGAAATACTTTCTAAGAGTATAACAAATGAGAAATCCTTACACATGCGACAATTGCCTCTTTAATCCTTCTCAATATCAAGATATTGGCTCGAAAACAGGGTATTGTTTGAAGCATAATTCATTGCTCAAAAATTCATCGCACACAACATGTCATTTTTTTCGACGAAAAGACCTGCCTTTGTTTCTTGCGGAAGACGGTCACAAAGAACATGCTAAAAAGTTTCCAAGTACGGATGAAATCGTATTTTATGATACAAATCAGAATGAACAAAAAAGACAGTATTCAGAGCAACATTACTGGCTGACAAACACATTTGATCCCTATCTTCATGAAGTGACGCTGTATCATCGATCGGAAAAAAAATGGCCGTTTCTTCAAGCCTTCCTGCACTCAAGGAATCCGATTAAATCGATAATATGGTCCTCTTTAACAAGAAGATACATTCAAAAATGCGGGCAACAGGTCGACAATTACAAACTCATTCTGTCTCTATCGAATGCTTTGAAAGAAAAAGTGGAATTAAGGATTGAAGATTTCCGCGTGGAAATCGAATGCGACGAGTTTGACGCATTAAAAGAAACCTATCTGAAAGACATTACGCTTCTGCGCATTTATGGCATTCAGGAATACGGCGGCATAACCAATAATGAACATCTGATGTGGATTTCGGATGAATTGAACGGGGCGCTTTTATCGTCCTGGGGTGAATTTTTCTCCAGTGTGGTTCAGTTGTCCCCGATGATCAACAGATTCGTCATTGACTCGGCCCAAAAAAGAGGAACCTTTTTCCCGGAACAAGAAGTGGCGTGATCGAAAACAACCCCAAAACTTAAGGAGGCAGAAGATGAAGGAGATCAGCGAATTAAAGTTCCCGGACGACATGAAGTACAACGAGAGCCACGAGTGGGTGAAGCCCGGCGACACGGTGCGCATCGGCATCACCGATTACGCCCAGGACCAACTGGGCGACATCGTCTTTGTGGAGCTGCCCCCGGAGGGGGAAACCTTCGACAAGGGCGACGAGTTCGGCACGGTGGAATCGGTGAAAGCGGTGTCGGAACTCTACATGCCCATCGGCGGCGAAATCGTGGCGACCAACGGCGCGCTGGAAGACGCCCCCGAAAAAGTCAACGGAGAGCCCTATGACGGCGGATGGATGATCGAGGTCAAGCCCGACGATCCGGCGGAGATGGACGCCCTCATGGACAAAAACGCCTATGTCGAGAGTCTGAAAGGATAGCCATCATGAGATATCTGCCGCACACGCCGGAAGACATTTCGGAAATGCTGCAAGCGGTGGGCGCGTCGAGCATCGAGGATCTCTTTTCGAGCATACCGAAAACCTGCCGGCGCAACCGGGACATGGATTTGCCGGAACCCTATACGGAATGGGAACTCAACCGGCACATGGACGGCCTGGCCAAATCCAACGCCGATCCGTCGGACCACAAACTCTTTCTCGGGGCCGGGATGTACGATCACTACATCCCCGCCGCCGTCTCCTACCTGCTCGGCCGATCCGAGGTCTCCACCGCCTATACGCCCTATCAGCCTGAAATCAGCCAGGGGACCCTCCAGGCCATCTTCGAATACCAGACCCTGACCTCCCGGCTGCTGGGCATGGACGTGGCCAACGCCTCCATGTACGACGGCGCGTCGTCCCTGGCCGAGGCCCTGCTCATGGCCATCCGGGTGGCCCGGGGCAAAAAGACCACCGTGGCGGTGTCGGAACTGGTTCACCCCAATTACCGGCGGGTGGTGGAGACCTATTTCCGGCCCACCGGCTACAAGGTCGTCTCTCTGCCGTGGAAGGACGGCCGCACCGACCTGTCCGGGGTGGGCGACATCCCGGACCTGGCCGCCGTGGCGGTCCAGTCCCCCAATTTCTTCGGCTGCATCGAGGACCTGGCCGCGGTCGGCAAAGCGGCCCACGACGCCAAAGCGCTCTTCGTGACCGGCTTCACCGAGCCGCTGGCCTACGGACTCTACAAGAATCCGGGATCCCAGGGGGCCGACATCGCCTGCGGCGAGGGGCAGAGCTTCGGGATCCCCAAATCCTACGGCGGCCCCGGCCTGGGGATGTTCACCTCCCGGGACAAGTTCGTGCGGAACATGCCGGGACGGCTCATCGGCCAGACCGTGGACCGCAACGGCGAGCGCGGATTCGTGCTGACCCTGGCCACCCGGGAGCAGCACATCCGCCGGGAAAAGGCCACGTCCAACATCTGCTCCAACCAGGGGCTGTGCGCCACCACCGCCGCCATGTACATGGCGACCCTGGGCGGCGTCGGCATCCGGAACCTGGCCCGGCTCAACTACGATCAGGCCGAATACCTGAAGGGCGCGCTGAAATCCGCCGGCATCGAGATCCCGTTTTCGCCCCCCACCTTCAACGAATTCGTGGCCAAATTCCCGGCCGGTTTTGAAACGAAGCACGCCGCGCTGCTGAAAAAACAGATCGTGGCCGGACTCCACCTGAAACTCTATTACCCGGATCTTGAAAACCATTATCTGCTGTGCGTCACGGAAACCCTTTCCAAGGCGGACATCGACGCGCTGGTCAAGGAGGCGACATCATGACGCAAAATTTACAGCGACAGGGCACGACCGGCCTGGTGATGAACGAACCGCTCCTGTGGGAGAAAGGGAAAAAAGGCCGAAGCGGCTATTCCCTGCCCCGCCAGGAGGTCCCCGAGGCCGCCGTGGACCCGGCCCTGGCCGGCGACGGCCCCGATTTTCCCGAACTGAGCGAGGTGGACGTGGTGCGCCATTTCACCCGCCTCTCCCAGTGGAATTTCGGCGTGGACACCGGCATGTACCCGCTGGGCTCCTGCACCATGAAATACAACCCCAAGACCAACGAGCGGCAGGCGGCCCTGCCCGGTTTCGCCGGCACCCATCCCATGCTGCCCACCGATCTGACCCAGGGGGCCCTCCGCCTCATGTACGAACTGGAGCGGTTTCTCGTGGAGGTCACCGGCATGGAGGATTGCAGCGTGCAGCCGGCGGCGGGCGCCCACGGCGAGATGACGGGCATGCTGCTCTTCTACGCCTACCATCAGGATCAGGGAAAGCCCCGCACCAAGATACTGATCCCCGACACGGCCCACGGCACCAACCCGGCCAGCGTCTCGCTGTGCGGATTCAAGTCGGCGCCCATCAAGTCCAATGAACAGGGCATGCTGTCGGTGGAAGACGTCGACCGGCTCATGGACGACGACACCGCCGGCATCATGGTGACCAACCCCAACACCCTCGGACTGTTCGAGGAAAATCTCCGGGCCATCGCCGACATCATCCACGACCGGGGCGGCCTGATCTACTGCGACGGCGCCAACATGAACGCCATCATGGGCATCGTCGACATGGGCTGCACCGGCGTGGACGTCCTCCACCTCAACCTCCACAAGACGTTTTCGACGCCCCACGGCGGCGGCGGACCCGGCGCGGGCCCGGTCTGCGTGTCCAAAAAACTGGCGCCGTTCCTGCCGGTCCCCAGGGTGATCAAGGAGGGCGAGCGGTACGCGCTGTCCGACGATCTGCCCAAGTCCGTGGGCAAGGTCCACGGCTTCTACGGCAACTA
>JAABTM010000101.1 GCA_011389855.1 Desulfobacteraceae bacterium | reverse complement strand
GAAGGCGATGTAGTAGACGCGATCCACCGGATAGTTGATCATCTTGACGTCGGGGACGGATTTCAGGGCTTCGGCCTCCTCGGAGCTGAGCCGGGTGACGAGGTCCACTTCGCCGGTCTGGATGGCGGCCATCCGGGTGGTCGAGTCCGGAATGGGCAGGAAGACGAGTCTCTTCACCTTGGGATAGCCCTCCTCCCAGTAATCGGGGTTGGCTTCTAAGATGATCCGGTCGCCTTTTTTCCATTCTTTGAAAACAAAGGGGCCGGTGCCGATGGGATTGTTGAGGAAGCCGTTTTCGCCCATCTGCTGGTAGTAGCGGGGCGGAATCATGGCCCAGTATTCGGCGATTACCCGCAGCAGCAGAGGACTGGGGTTCTCGACGCCGATTTTGACGGTGTATTCGTCCACCTTTTGAACATATTTGGCCAGGGCGAATTTTTCCTTCCACTGCATCTTGTCCTTCTTGCCCCGTTCCCAGGTGGCCACCACGCTGTTGGCGTTGAATGCCTCGCCGTTGTGGAACTTGACGCCTTCACGCAGTTTAAAGGTGTATTCCGTACCGTTTCGGGATACGGTCCAGCTTTCGGCCAGGGCCGGCACGACCTTGCCCTCGTCGTTGATCCAGGTCAGGGCGTTGAATATCTGCCAGGCCACGTTGTGGGCGTTGCGCTCCGCGCCCATGGGCAGGTCGATGGCGTTGGGCATGGTGGTGGTGGCCACCCGCAGGGTTCCCTGGGGGGCGGACATCCCCGCAACAGGCATCAGCGGGATCAGGGCCAGGGCCAGCAGGATGGAAAGACAGCGTCTTGTCATGGGATTTACCTCCTCTGTTTGGCTATCGGTGCTTTACGGATTCATGCACGTTATCACTGAATTAACATTTAAGATTAGATCATCGCCATTCGATAATCAAGGTTTTAGGCGAATTGCTGGAATAATTATACCAAATCTGATCCCGCGCGGCCTTATCGAACCTTTGACGGAAAATCACTGGACAGCGTCGGCGGCGGGAGTCTAATATCATTTCCATGGAATGGTCCCCATTCAAACGCATCGTGCGTAAATTCGGGAAAACGCCGCCGGTCCTCTCTTTCCCGGCGGCCCTCCATCGGCGCAACGTCTACGTCCTGCCCACCCGATTCGGTCTCCTGTTCATCGCGGTGTTGACGGCCATGCTCCTGGGCGCCCTCAATTACAACAACAACCTGGGGTTTCTGCTGACCTTTCTGTTGGGGAGCATGACCTTCGTGTCCATCCTTTATACCGTCCGAAATTTGTCCGGGCTTACGGTGCTCTCGGTCCGGTCCCGTCCGGTATTCGCCGGCGAGACGGCCGCCTTCAAGTTCGTGGCGCGGGCCGCGGAACCGGTCCGGCCGGCGATCCGGTTCAACTTCCCGGAGGCGCCGGAGATTCAGCAGGATCTCCCGGCCGGGACCGACGCCATGGTCGTCCTGAAGCGGGCCGCATCGGTTCGCGGCGTTTTGCGGCCGGGGATGCTGACCATCAGCACCCGCTACCCGCTGGGTCTCTTTCGTTCCTGGGCCCGGTTGAACCTGCCGGCGGAATGCCTGGTCTATCCGCGGCCCCTGCCGGGTCCCCTGGTGCTCACCGACGGCCCGTCTCAAACCGGCGAGGAGGGAACCCGTCCCATGGGGCCGGGATCGGAGGATTTCCAGGGACTGCGGCCCTACCAGCCGGGGGATCCCCTCCAGCACATCTCCTGGAAAACCTATTCCCAGGGACAGGGATTGTTTACGAAGCGGTTCACGGCCCAGCGGGGGGCGGCCGTGGAACTGGACTGGGCGCGCTTGGGGGAAAAAGACCCCGAGGACCGCCTTTCCCGGCTCTGCCATATGGTCCTCGACGCGCACCGCCGCCATCTCCTTTACGGATTGCGGCTCCCCGGCGTCGAGGTGGCCCCGGACTGGGGGGAGGCCCACAAGCACGAATGTCTCCGGGCCCTGGCCCGTTACGGCCGACCGGAGGACCGCCCGTGAAGCCCGACGCCGGACAGGCGCCGGCGATCATCGGGGCCCTGGCGGCGGCCCTGTTTCCCCATGCCCTCCGGCTGCCGCCCTGGATCGTGGTCTGGTGCGCCGGGTTGTGGGGCTACGGGGCGCTGGCGGCGCGATACGGCTGGCGGCGGCCCGGAAAATGGATGCGCACCGGGCTGACTCTGGTCGGCATCTTCGGCGCCATGGTCTCCTTCGGCCACACCCTGGGCGGGGACGCCTTCGCCGGGCTGCTGGCGGTCATGGCCGGGCTCAAGCCGCTGGAGATGTCCTCTTACCGGGACCGGATGGTCACCGCCTTCCTGGCCTATTTCATCGTCATCACCAGCCTGTTCGTCTACGAAAACCTGGCCATGACGATGTACATGGGCCTCTCCGTGCTGGTCACCACGTCGGTGCTCATCCGGTTGAACCATCCGGAAGGAACCCTGTCCCGCCATTTTCGGCTGTCGGGGGTGATTATGGCCCAGGCCCTGCCCCTGACGGTCATCCTCTTTTTCCTTTTCCCCCGGATCCAGGGGAGCCTGTGGGGTGTGCCCCAGGAGACCCAGGCCACGTCCGGATTCTCCGACACGTTGAGCATGGGCCGGGTCTCCCAAATGGTCCAGAGCGACGAGATCGCGTTTCAGGCCCGGTTCCAGGGGGACGTCCCGGAAAGGCGTCGGCTGTACTGGCGGGGGATCGTGTTTTACGATTTCGACGGCCGGAGCTGGCAATGGAAGCTGCGGGCCCCCGTGCCCATGGACCCGCTGGAGGGGGAGGACCCGGCCACCTACACCATCGGGCTGGAACCTCACCGGGACCGGTGGCTTTTCGCCCTGGACCTGCCGGCCACGGATCCGGACATCGCGCGGCTGTTCCCGGACTACACCCTGATGCGGCGGGGCAAGGTTCGCCGGAAGCTCCACTACCGGCTCACCTCGCTCATGACCTACAACACGGGGCCGGTCCACCGGCGGGACCGGGCGGCGGCCCTGGAACTCCCCGAAGGGGGCAATCCCCGGAGCCGCGACCTGGCCCGGCGGTGGGCCCAAGGAGTTGACGATCCCCGGGAGATCGTGGATGCGGCCCTTCGAACCATCCGGGAGGAGAATTTCGTCTACACTCTCTCCCCCCCGACCCTGGGCCCGGAACCCATCGACAGCTTTTTGTTCGATACGCGGCGGGGCTACTGCGAACATTATGCGTCCGCCTTCGCCTTTCTGATGCGGGCCGCCGATGTGCCGGCCCGGGTGGTGGGGGGGTACCAGGGCGGAACTCAAAACCGCTACGGCGGGTACGTCACGGTCCGCCAGTCCGACGCCCATGCATGGGTGGAGGTCTACCTGACGGGCGAGGGGTGGGTCCGGGTGGACCCCACGGCCGCCGTGGCCCCGGACCGCATCGAGCAGGGGGTGGCGGCGGCCCTCGCGCCGGGGGAGGCGCCCGATTTTCTCGCCGGCGGTCGTTTCGGCGAGGAGTTCCGGCTGTGGCGGGCGATCCGGGACGGATGGGATGCGGTCAATATCGGCTGGGACATGTGGTTCGCCGGCTACGCCTTTGAACAGCAGCAGTCCCTCCTCCAGAAGATCGGCATCGATTTGCGGTCCTGGAAGGGGCCGGTGCGGGCCCTGATGCTGGCCTTCGGGCTCATCGCCCTGATCGCCCTGGGATTCGGCCTCCGGATTTTCCGGAAACCCCGGGAAACCGCCGATCCGGTCCGGGAGATCTACGCATCGTTTTGCCGGAAGCTGGCCCGGGTCGGTTTGGAGCGGGATCCCCACCAGGGACCGGTGGCCTTCGCGGATCGGATCGCGGACCGGCGGCCGGATCTGGATTCGGCGGCCCGCGGGATCATCGATCATTATGTCCGGCTCCGATACGGCGGGGCCGGCGTCGGGGAAGCGGACATCGAGGAGTTCCGGCGGTCCGTCCGGCGCTTCCAGCCGGACCGGCGGTCCGCCCCGAGGGATCAGTAATGGGCCTCGATTTCGAAGGCCGGCGGCTGGTGGAGGTGTTTCTTGACAAAGCACATGTCCATGGCCCGGATCAGGGCCTTCTGGTAGCGCTCGGGAAATTCGGGCGGCAGCGTCATGTCCGTGCTGATGCGGGTGTAGCGCTTTTGGTCTTCGTCGTAGTGGCAGGTGGCGCGGATGCTGAGTTGGGACGCATCGATCTTTCGGGACTCGCAAAAACCGTAGGCGTACAGCCCGGCGCAGGTGACCAGGGACGCGAGGAAAAGGTCCGACGGGGTGGGGGCGGTGTCTTCGCCGCCGTCTTCGGGCGGTTGATCGGTTTTCACGAGGTGGTTGCCGAATCGGGCGTTGAGCTTTTGGCCCCCTTCATATTCCAGTTCGATCACGGTGCTCATGGTAATATTCCCTTTTTTAAGTTAAAATCGGCGGTATACTGGCATAAACCGGGTTCAGGGGCAAGCCCAAAGGGGCGGGGGGGCGAGAAATCCTACCGAAAACTACACTGGCCGCCCCATTGCCCGTTCTATCCGGATGTGAGACAGATAAAACCATGCGGAAAAGGACCCGTATCCATCAGATGAGGGGAGGGCGCCCATGTTTTTCCAGAAAAACCGTCGGCTGATCGATCGATACACCGTTCTCTGGGACGCTGTGCTGGAGGTTCGTTATCCGGATTGCGAGACCCGAATGGGGATTACGGTGACCAATTTTTCCGGAAAAGGGGCGCTGGTCTACGCCGACCGGATGTTCGTCAACGACCGGCTCCTGATCTCCGCCCATCACCGGCCCAGGCTGACGTTGAAGGCGTTTTCCCCCAAGGGGCTCTTCCATGCCGGGGTCAAAATTTGCTGGTACCGCTGGGACGTCGAAGAAAACCGCTTTGAAATCGGGCTCGAATATATCGAGCCATCCCCGGAAAACCAGTTGCTGGCCAGTCAGATTCTCAGCTTTCTCCACGAAGAACACCGCCGGGTTCCCGCCTTTCATCGCCGGAAGGAAACCGAAACCCCGGGCCCCATCCCCTTCCCAACCGCTCCGAACAGATCGCCTGCTTGACCTTTCACCTGATTGTCTGGTAAAAATAATTTATTTTCAGAATGAGATTCTTGGCGGCGGATTCGATTGATATGGGATTTGATGCAGGCGAGTTGGATCGGAAAAACAGCATGATAGAGTACATTCTCACCCTGGGGCTGACCGGCCCGGAGCGGGCCGCCCTGAACATCGCCGGGGAATTCGGAATCGATGTCCACGACGGCGAAACGCGCCTCGAACTGGCGGCGGAAGGGGACGGTACGCTGATCCTGTCGGAGGGGGCCTTGACCGATGCCGACGAGGCGGTCCGCGAAGCGGCCGAAACCCATGGCCGCCCCTGCCTCCACATCGACCTCATATCCATCGCCGCCTTTGGCGCCGCCCGGCGCATCGCCGCCTGGCTTCGGGATCACAACATCGGGATCATCCACATCACCGGTCCGGACGGGGGGCCGGAACTGCATAAGGCCGCGGCCGACGTCCTGGCCACCGCGTTGCGGCTGGAGCATGTGGACGCCGCCATGCCCGGGGCCCTTTCCCTTTTCAGGGGCGATCATTCGTCCGCCAGAATGCCGGTCACGATCCCCCGATCAGTGCATCAGGCCGTTGAAATCCTGACTAAAAAGCTCAATTTTAATGAACGGACCCGGATCGCCAACATGTCCGATTCTCAGCTGCCGGCGTTCGCCGCTTCCATGGAGCGGTATTTCATGAACGAATTTCGACTCTGGACGGGCAACGAGGAGCTGGCGGCGTCATGCGGTCGGATGGACGAAGATAAAGACCCGTCGGTCGTCATCCTGGAGGCGCTGCGGGAAAAGCTGCGGTCCACCAACATCCTGCGGGTCGTCAAATAGCCCGACCATTTCCGCGCCGCCATGACGGATCTGATGGCCGGAAAGCTGCTGGAGAAAAACCTGACCCTGTTCGAAGAGGAGCGAAACCATGCTGGCTGAAATGGAGCGAAAACGGTTCACCTCGGCCGAGTATCATGAGATGACGGCGGCCGGCATTTTGGACGAAAACGACCGGGTGGAATTGATCGAGGGGGAGATTCTTAAAATGGCGGCTATCGGCAGTTTTCATGCGGCGTGTGTGGGGCGATTGACGCGATTGTTCACAAGTGTCTTTTCGGATCGCGTGATTGTATGGGTCCAAAATCCCATCCGAATCGGGGAGTATTCGGAACCTGAACCCGACGTCGCCCTTTTGAAAGACAGGCCGGATTTCTATGAGGCGAATCATCCCAAGCCGGAAGACGTCTATCTGATCGTGGAGGTAGCCGATTCGTCCCTGGGATACGACCGGGGATTCAAGCTGCCGGTCTACGCCAGATCCGGCGTCGGGGAGGTCTGGGTTGTCGATCTCGACGCGGCGTGCGTGGAAGCCTATTCGCAACCGTCGAAGAACGGATATAAATTGATCCGAAGGGGGTATAAAGGCGATGCGCTGGCTTTGGAGTCATTTCCGGACGAATTTTTTAATGTGGATGATATATTAGGTCGGGATGATCTGTAGAGGAGCCTTTCATGGAACAATGGATCCCATTTGCTGAAGGAGAGTATCTCGTGGAGGATGCCTTCCTGGCCGCTCCGGACAACACGGCGCTGGGCCTGGAAAAAGCGCTCATCGAGGTGTTTCAGGATGCCGGCGGCCGGCGGCGCCTTCGGGGGCGTGCCCGGGTGCGTCCTTATTATATGGTGCAGCTGATGGAGGAAAACGACGCCATAGATCTGATCCTGGATCTGGGCGGGGAATTCAAGTACCGTTTGCCCCGGCCGACCTTGCGGTCCGGAAAGGTTTTTTCTCCGGACGTGAAAGCCGTCCTCCAGTTTTCGCCCACCGTCCCCTGGGCGCCGCTCTCCGGGGAGACCTATGGGGAGATGAAGCGTCAACTGGCGTTCATATCCCCTTGATCTCCATTCGATATCACAAGGATGGTTCCAATGTATGATCCGTCGAGTTTTATGAATCGATCACTTTTTCTGCTGGCTATCGCAGGTCTAATGCTTTTTGGGGGGTGCGCCGTATCGCGAAAAGTCTGCGTCACCGGGGACGTTGCCTATTGCGAGGCCAGGGGCGACTTCACCGGTCGCTGGTACGATTACTACGAGCGGGCCCTGTCCTGCATGGAAAGCGGTTGCTACCAGGCGGCCCTCGAGGATTTGCACGAAGCCATCCGACGCCGGGAGGCGGATCAGCGTCGGGCCCGGACGGTGGGGATGCACTTCATCGATTATTTTCCCCACCGGGAGAAAGGGCTGATCCATTATATAGAAGGCGATTACGCGGCCGCCAAGACAGAACTGGAAAGGTCGCTGGACCAGTATCCATCGGAAAAAGCCCGATTTTACCTGGACCGGGTCCGGGCTCAACTCTTCCGTCGGGCCGACCGAATCCCGACGAAACCCCGTCTGACCCTGACCCTCCCGGCGTCCGCGGCGGACGGCATCGTCTGGACTCGCGATGATCCGGTCCGAATCGCCGGCACCGCGGTCGACCGGGACGAATTCATCTCCGATATCGCCATCAATGGATCGCCGGTCTTTGTGGCGGCGTCCGGGCCGGAGGTCCGGTTTTCCGAAGATCTGGTTCTGGCGGAGGGACGGCACGAGATCGACGTCCAGGCCCGGAACCTGATGGGGGGCGAGGTCTGGAGGCGAATGGTGCTGCATGTGGACCGGTCCGGCCCCCTGATCGCCGTCGACCGGTTCGTTCCCGGGAAGACGGTCTCCGGGAACCTTTTGGATCCCGCCGGGATTTCCGGGTTCCGGATAAACGGGCAAAAGGTCTGGCTCTCGGGCTACGGACCGATTCCGTTCAAGGGCATGCTCCGTTCCCGGACGGTCGCGCTGACGGCGGTGGACCGCCTGGGCAACGAAACCCGAATCCAACTGGACGACGGAGCCGGTTCCCATCGGTCGTCCAGGGGATGGCTGGCGATGGCGGGAAGCGATGAAAGGGCGGCCGTCGCGCCGCCGGCGGTGGACATCCGGGGCCTGACCGATTCCCAGATCGTCTTCAGCGAGACGTTGCGGGTCCCCGTCGAGGTGCGCGGCGAGGCGGAGATCCGCCATTTGAGCGTCAACGGAGAAGCGGTGACCTTGCCCCGGGGGCGGATCATCTCCTTCAATTCCTTTGTCCGTTTAGATCCGGGCGAGAATCGGGTGACGGTGACGGCGGCCGACGCCAAAGGCCGGAACGTCGAAAAACGCCTCCGGATCATCCGGCGAATCCCCGAAGCCTTTCAATTGCAGCATCGGTACGGCATTTCGGTCCATCCCTTCGATTTTACGGAAGAAGATCCGGACAGAATCCGGTTCCAGCACGACCTCCTGGACAGCCTGCTCCAGCCGCGCCGGTTCCGCATCGGGGTGTCCGAAGATCTTCAGACCCTGCTGGACCGGCAGGGGATGGCGCTGGACGGGGGCGCCGACTGGGGGTCGCCCCATGCGGTGTTGCTGGGGGTGGTCCATGAGACCCGAAACGGCATCGAGGCGGCGGCCCGGATGGTGAACATCGAGACCCGGGAGACCCTGGCGGTCGGGGACGTTTACGCGCCATCAGCGGACCGGGACGCCCTGGCGGTCATGGGCCGGCGGTTGTCGGAAAAATTCCTGCGGCGGTTCCCCCTTCTGGCGGCCGAGATCGTCGATGTCTCGAAAAACCGGGTCCGCATCGACCTGTCCGGACGCGAAACCCCGGGGAAGGCTCTGCCCCCGTCCTGGCCGCTTCTGATCTATCGGGCGGCGGAGACCGGCGATGCGGCGGTGGGATCGGACGTCCGGATCATCGGGGACGCCAGGGTGGCGGACGCGCCGTCGGGGGACGTTTTCACCGCCATCGTGGAGGCGGGCGCCGCCGGCGACATCCGTCCGACGGACCGGGTCGTCGCCCGATGACCCGGTCCGAAGAACGGAAAATCCTCAAACCAATCGCATCGCTCAACTTCTTGTTCAACAAATTAAATGGTGATCACCTTGTCGGCCAACTGCATGGCGGTGACGATGTCCAGCATGTTGGTGGTCTCTCCAACCTGCTTGCGATCCAACAGGTTAAAGTGATCCAGACACGTTCCGCAAACAAGGATGCGCAGGCCGTCGGCCTCATAGGTTTTGAGTTCGTCCAACACGGCGGAGTCTTCAATGGCGAGTTTTACCCCGTTGTTGACAAATACAAGACGCCACAAGGCCGATCCCATTTCCTCGAGGGTTTTGATGAAGTTGACCATCAATTTCAAGCCGAGTTCATCGTCGCCGTACCCCACCCGATCCGTGGCGATCATCACCATGGTTTTCGACTCCTCGGCATGAGCCGAAGGCGCTTCAACGGCCGATCGAGGAACAACGCCGGATCGTTTCCCGGAAATATTGAAATCGCCTCCTTCGACATCAACGCTCGTATCGAATCCCTGGGTGTCGAGGAAGCGGAGGACGTTTTCCTTGGAGGCCTCGTTGTCGACAACCACATTTAAAAAATCGACGCCTTCGTCGATGGCCGCCTTGGTTTGCAGCACCGGCGCCGGACAGGCCAGGCCCCTGGCATCCACTTCTTTCATATATTCTCCTTTTGGATATTCAGATAACGTGAATCGTTTCAGCTGGTTCGGAAATGATTTTGCCGATAATCGCCGCGTCCTCCACGCCTTTTTCACGCAACGAAGAGATGAGGGCGTCGGCGGAGTCCGCGCCTATACAGATCAGCAAACCACCGGACGTCTGGGGGTCGAAGAGCACATCCTGAATCCCCCGATCCACCGAATCGGCGATGGCGACCATGGATTCCCTGAATTCGCGGTTTTTATAGGCGCCGCCGGGGATCAATCCCATGGCGGCGTATTCCACGGCTTGCGGGATAATGGGAAGATCGGCTGATTCGATTTCCGCGCTCAAACCGGAGCCGACGACCATTTCGGCAAGATGGCCCAAAAGCCCGAAGCCGGTGATATCGGTGCAGGCATGAACCGGATGGTCGGCCATGGCTTCGGCCGCCTCCCGATTCAACCCCGCCATCAACCGGGTGACGTATTCGATGATTTCCGCGGAGGCCAGCCCACCCTTGATGGCCGTGTTGATGATCCCGGTTCCCAGGGGCTTGGTCAGAATCAGACGGTCACCCGCCACCAATGCGCCTTTCGTCAGCACCTTATCCGGATGAACGAACCCGGTGACGGAGAGCCCGTATTTCAACTCGTTGTCCTCGACGCTGTGGCCGCCGACCAGTACGACGCCGGCCTCGGTCATCTTGTCCAGCCCGCCCTCCAATATCTTTCGCAGAATGCCGATATCCATTCGCTTCAGTGGGAAGCCGACAAGATTCATGGCGGTCTTGGGCACGCCGCCCATGGCATAGATGTCGCTCAAGGCGTTGGCCGCGGCGATCTGGCCGAACCAATAGGGATCATCGACGATGGGCGTGAAAAAATCGACGGTCTGGATGAGGGCGATCTCGTCCGTTACTTTATAGACCCCCGCATCGTCGGCCCGATGGAGCCCTACGATTACGTTTTCATCGGTTGGAAATGTCAACCCGCATAGCGCCCGGTCCAGGTCCCCTGGCGGCAGCTTGGACGCTCAGCCGGCGCCGGATACGGTCTGGGTCAGGCGAAGCGCCTTTTCTTCGATCTCGGCTATGTCTTTGTTGTCTTTCATTATCAATGTGTAGCGCTAAACGACAAAATTGTCAAAATGGTTCTTTCTATCGGCATTTAGAAAGTGTATAGGAAAAACCTATTGACTACGGGATGCTTTACACAACATTCGGTTGCCTTTAAGATATGGGATGTGATAACAGAACCAAACATTTTGAATTCTAATGTGGCAAAAATGGAACGCATTCGACGATTAAAAAATCCGGTTCAGAAATACGCATGGGGCTCCCCAACCGCGATCCCTCGTTTGTTGGGCCGGGAAAATCCCGATAACGACCCCTGGGCGGAACTCTGGATGGGAGCGCATCCGAAAGCCCCCTCCCGGGTGACAACCGAAAAGGGGTGGGAATCCCTCCAGGCGGTGATCCGGAGAGACCCCGTCGGCATGCTGGGGCAACGGGCATCCCGGCGATTCGGGGGACGACTCCCTTTCCTGTTCAAAGTGCTGGCGGCGGCGGCGCCATTGTCTGTCCAGGCCCATCCCAATAAAACCCAAGCGAAAAAAGGGTTTGCCGAGGAAAACCGGCTCCGAATCCCCATGGATGCGCCCAACAGGAATTACCGGGACGACAATCACAAGCCTGAATGCATCTGCGCGGTGGAGCCTTTTCTGGCCCTGTGCGGCTTTCGAAGGGTCTCTGATATCCTGGCGCATATGGAGCCCCTTCGGATAGAAGAGTTGACGGCGCCGCTGTCGACATTGCGACAACATCCGGATCGGAACGGACTTAGAGGGTTTTATCAGGCGTTGATGACGCTTTCGCCCGGCGTTCAGAGAAGACTGGTTTCAAAGGCGGCCGAGGGCTCTGAAAAACTCGCCGGCGAAGACCCGGCCTATGAATGGGTGATTCGTCTGGACGCGGCTTATCCGGGAGACATCGGCGCGCTGGCGCCCTTGATGCTGAACCTTGTCCGTCTGGAGCCGGGCCAGGCGCTTTTTTTGCCGGCGGGCGAACTCCATGCCTACCTGGAGGGAGTGGGGATCGAGCTGATGGCCAATTCCGACAATGTTCTCCGGGGCGGGTTGACGCCGAAACATGTGGACGCATCCGAACTGATGTCTGTTCTCAATTTTGAACAGAGGGACATTCGCATCCTGTCGCCCCGAATTGTTTCAGCGGTGGAAAAAGTCTATCCCACGCCGGCCGACGAGTTTGAGCTTTCGGTGATTCATCTAGAGGCAAAAAACGGCGATTCGACGTTCAGGAACGATGGGTTGCAGATCCTGCTTTGCGTGGAAGGCGGAGCGACGTTTGCAAGTCCCGGCCGGGAAGGTGAATTGAAGGTTGAAAAAGGAGAAGCGATTCTGGTCCCCGCGGGCGTCGATGCGTATTGGATTCGAGGTCATGCCGGTTTTTACAAGGCGTCGATTCCCCGGGATGCGGATGACCCGGACGGCGCCGACCTCTCCCCGGAGTCGTCATGATTACGGCCAGCCGCACCCATAAAGGATACCGCCGGAAGATCAACGAAGACAGTTTTTTTGTCCGCCGGTTTTCGGACAATGCCTGCCTTCTGGCGGTCGCCGACGGCATGGGCGGGGAGGCAGGGGGCGATCTGGCGTCCCGGATCACCGTCGATTATATGGAGGATTGCCCGGAACCCAAAAAAAACGATATCCGCGCCGCTTTGGGCGACTTGGTTTTGAACATTCATTCGGAGGTTTTGCAGGCGGTTGAACAACGGCCCGAGCTGCAGGGAATGGGCTCGACGCTGGTGCTGGCCTATATCAAAAAGCCGTTTCTCTACTGGGCCCATGTGGGGGACAGCCGCCTCTATCTGTTTCGGGATGGGAACCTGATCCGAATCACCGAAGATCACACGGTGCCCGGCAGACTCCTCGCGTCGGGGGACATCACCGAGGAGGCGGCCCGGGTGCATCCCATGCGGAATCTGCTGCTCCGGTGCGTGGGGTGCAAACGGTGCGAGCCCGATTCGGGCAGCTTCGCCATCAAGGCGTCCGATATCGTTTTGCTCTGTTCGGATGGATTGTACGGCGAAGTGGCGCCGGAGGAGATCGTAGCGATTTTGGGGAAAGAGAAATCCCTGGCCGGGAAATGTCTGGATCTCATCGACGCCGCTCTGGCCGCCGGGGGGGCGGACAATATTACAGTCGTGGCCGTTCAGATATAGAGCCTGTCCGAAAACCGTAGATTTTGGACAGGCTCATGGACGCTTCGCCGATCAGGAAGCGGGGCGGCTTCCCTTTTTTCTGAAGCGGCGGGTATAGGGACTGCGGCGAAGCAGCACATAGGTCGCCCCCGCTCCGCCGTCGCAGGGCCGGGCGCTGGAAAAGGCGATGACCCATTTCCGCCAGGGTCCCCGGGTCAGCCACTCCTGAACCAGGGCTTTCAAGACCGGCTTTCCCGGAGAGGAAAGCCCCCTTCCGTGGACGACCAGCACGGCCCGTTTGCCGCCGGCGATCGCCTCGCTGATAAAAACGTCCAGGGCCTCCCGGGCCTCCGCCGTGATCAGCCCGTGGAGATCGATGTGGCTCTGGATGGAAAAATCCCCGCGGTGGAGCCGTTTGGCGACTTCCGGATTGTCGCAATAACGGGCGCCTTCAATGTATTCCGACGTATCGGCGACCACGAATCCTTTCCCGTGTTCCACCAGATTTTTCAACCGATTTAAGGTCTCGACGTCGCCGGTGTCGCGCCCATCGGCGCTTTTTCGGCGTTTGGGTTTGATGTTCATGCGTCCCTTACGGGGCAAAGGAATCACGTCCGCCATGGCTTTCCGAAACAGGGCGTCGTCGTCTCCGTCCCCTATGACGGGTTGGAGAAATACGGCCCCCCTCTTTTCGGGCGCATCCGCCGGCAGCGATATCGCCTTTTCCTTGAGCATCTCCTTTAAATGACTTAGCGGTTTGAAGGCGTCCTTTGACACCGATTTCTTGCCGGCTTTGGCGACCGGTTTTTTTCCCTTGGGATGCCCCATGATCAGACCTCCTTTCAGCCGTTCAGCTTAAAAATGTCGGCTCTGGGAGTCCCCTCTTTCCAGAAAAAGTAATCCTTCAGGATGGATGCATGGTCGAATGCCAATCGGGAGGGGATGGAATCTTTAGGGAACACGTCGATATTTTTTGCATCGTCCTTTGCAGCGGGCGTTCCACAGGCGCCGGCGATGAAGACGGTGGTGATGGTGTGCAGCCTCGGGTCGCGATGTGGATCGGAGTAAGCGTGGAATTGTTCCTTCAGCGTCACATCGAGGGAGGTTTCCTCCCTGGCTTCCCGAATGGCCGCGGACTCCAGGGATTCTCCGTAATCGACGAACCCGCCGGGCAGCGCCCACCCGAAAGGCGGATTGCGCCGTTCGATCAAAACGATTCCCTCCCCGGTTTCAATGATAATATCCACCGTCGGCGTCGGATTCCGGTGGGTCTCTTTCGTTTTCATGGGTTCGCTCCCGGCTTCATTCCGTTGGCGGTGTGATGGTTTTCGAAAGGAATAACAGACACGCAGACGATGTCAAGTCCGGATCTGCTTTTCCCATTGTCTCCATGCTGTGGTACAATAGGGCGATATTTATCCGGCATAAAAGGAGAACCGTACCATGGTCCGAAACCTGGAAAAGAGCATTACCCGCGGAAAATTATATACTGCCGTTTTTGGAGTCGCGATGGGCATTGCATTGTTCCAACCAGACTGGGCTTTTGCCGGAGAAACGCATCCGGTTGAATCGATCCCGGTGGAGAAGTTCGATAAAAAGATAAAAGCATCTAAAAACGATGCGCTCATCCTGGTTCTGGCGGCCTGGTGCGCTCCCTGCCGCAAAGAGTTGCCGCTATGGGTCGATCTTTATAACCAGTACAAATCAAAAGGGCTGAACCTCATCGGCATGAGCATCGATTATGGCGGCGTCGATGCGATCCAGCCCTTGGTCGACCGCTATGGCGTCTCGTTTCCGGTCTACTGGGTCGGAGAAAAAGGGGTCGAGACGTATGGCGTCTCCGCCATTCCCCTGGTGATGGTTGTCGAAAGCGGGGAGATCTCCGACCGAATCGCCGGCGTTCAGACCAAAGAACAGTTGGAGGCCCTGGCGCGCCGGGTTATCGACTGACCGTTTCCCGCTGATCGACGGGGATATACGGTTTTTCC
>JAABTM010000100.1 GCA_011389855.1 Desulfobacteraceae bacterium | reverse complement strand
ATCAAGGTCGTTTTCGCGGAAAAGGACGTGGTCCGTCCCAAAGACCCCGACGCCGCCTTCGATCTGGACGACTATTACCGGTTCGGCGCGGAGCGGTACGAGAGCCGTTTCGACGACTACATCGACCACCTGTCGGTCCTGGTCAACTGCAACTACTGGGACAGCCGGTATCCGCGCCTGCTGACCGCGGCGCAATGCCGGCGGCTGTGGGCCGGGAAAAAAACGCCGCGCCTGCGGGTCATCGGCGACATCAGCTGCGACCCGGACGGCGCCGTCCAGTGCACCGTCCGCCCCACCGACCCCGGCAATCCGGTCTACGTCTACAACCCGGAAACCGGGGAAACCCTCGACGGATTCGCGGGCCATGGCCCGGTGGTCATGGCGGTGGAAATCCTCCCCACGGAGATCCCCCGGGAGTCCTCCATCGATTTCAGCCGCGTTTTGAGCGGCTTCATTCCCGCGCTGATCCGGGCGGACTACACCCGACCCTTCGAGGATCTCGACCTGCCCCCGGAATTGAAGCGGGCCATGATCCTCTACCATGGCGCCCTGACGCCGGCCTATGATTACCTTCAGACTCACATATGATCTCTTTACCCGGCCTCATCGATGTTCATGTTCACACCCGGGAACCCGGCGCCGTCCACAAGGAGGACTGGGACACGGCCACCGCCGCGGCACTGGCCGGCGGCTTCGCCACCGTGCTGGCCATGCCCAACACCCAGCCGCCGGCCACGGATAGAACGACCTTCGAGAGGACGCTGGCCCTGGCCCGGCAAAAGGCCCGGTGCGATTTCGGACTCTTCGTCGGCGCCGGTCCGGACAACGTCAACGCAGCGGCCGGACTGGCGGACCGGGCCGCCGGCCTGAAAATGTATCTCGACGCCACCTACGGTCCGCTCCGGCTGGACGACATGTCGCTCTGGATGGACCATTTCGCCGGCTGGCCCAAAAACCGTCCCATCGCAATCCACGCCGAAGGCCGGACCCTGGCCGCCGCCATCCTCATGGCCGACCTGTTCAAACGCCCCATCCATCTCTGCCACGTCTCCAGGAAAGAAGAGATCCTGATCATCAAAAAAGCCAAAGCGGCCGGCATCCCCATCACCTGCGAGGTCTGCCCCCACCACCTTTTTCTATGCAGCGACGACATCGGTCGAATCGGCTCCGGCCGGGCCGAAGTACGGCCCCGGCTGGCCGCCCCGACTGATCGGGACGCCCTCTGGGATCACCTGTCGGTCATCGACGTGATCGCCACCGACCACGCCCCCCACACTCTTGGGGAAAAGGACGGGGCCGACCCGCCGCCGGGGTTTCCCGGCCTGGAAACCGCCCTGCCCCTGATGCTCACCGCCGTCAAGGATAACCGATTGACGATGGACGATCTCATCGCTAAAATGCACCACAATCCGCGCCGGATCTTCGGGCTGCCCGAACAGCCGGACACCTGGGTGGAAGTGGACCCCGTCGCCGAGTGGGAGATCCGGCCGTCGGATCTTCATACCCGGACAGCCTGGACCCCGTTCGCGGGATGGCGAGTCCGGGGCCGGATTCGGCGGGTGGTCCTGCGCGGACAGGAGGCATTCCTGGACGGCGCCGTCCTCTCTCCTCCCGGCGCGGGACGATCCGTCCGATGATTTAAGTTTCCAACCCCAATCCGAAACCAGGAGAACGCCACATGACCACCTGCACCGTCGCCGCGAACCAGACCAACCCCCACCTGCCCTTCGGGGATCAGCGGGGCGCGCCCTTCTACGGAAAAGACATCCTCTCCGTGAACCAGTTCTGCCGAAGCGACCTGGAGTACATCTTCGGCGTGGCCCACGAAATGCGCGAGATGGTGGCCCGGGTCGGCACCTTCGATCTGCTCAAGGGCAAGATCATGGCCAGTCTGTTCTACGAGCCCTCCACCCGAACCTCGTCGTCGTTTCTGGCGGCCATGCAGCGACTGGGGGGCAGCATCATCCCCATCAACGAGGTCCAGTATTCCTCGGTGGCCAAGGGGGAGTCGCTCCCCGACACCATCCGGACCCTGGAATGCTACGCCGACGTCATCGTGCTGCGTCACCCGGAGGTGGGGGCTTCGGAGCTGGCGGCCCAATACGCCCGCAAACCCGTCATCAACGCCGGGGACGGCGTGGGGGAGCATCCCACCCAGGCACTGCTGGACCTCTTCACCATCATGGAGGAACTCCAGAGGGTGGACGGCCTCACCGTCACCCTCCTGGGGGACCTCCGGTACGGCCGGACCGTTCACTCCCTGGCGCGCCTCCTCTCCCTTTACGACGTCCGGCTCAATTACGTCTCTCCCCACGCCCTGCGGATGCCCGGCGAGATCCTCTCGGAATTGCAGGACAAAGGCATCCTCCAGTCGGAACACGAACTTCTGGCGCCGGTGCTGCCGGAAACCGACGTGTTGTACATAACCCGGGTGCAAAAAGAACGGTTTTCCGACATGGACGAATACCAGACCGTCAAGGACGCCTATGTCATCAACCCCGAGACCATGACCGCCGCCAAAGACCGGATGATCGTGATGCACCCCCTTCCCCGCCTGGGCGAAATCGACATGGCCGTGGACGACGACCCCAGGGCCGCTTATTTCCGGCAGATGGAATACGGGCTGTATGTGCGGATGGCGCTGCTGGCCATGGTGTTGGGAAAGGCGTGATCGCGGCCGGATCGCGGCCGGACCTTGAGTCCCGGCCCATCGCGTGTTATTATTCAGGATGTGGAATGAGGACGCCCTCCCCATTCGGATCCCGTTCCGGATTCAGGAGGGCGCCGTTGTTCGAGGGCGTGCGGTTTATCAGACCCTGCATCTTTCATGATGGGAGAGATCGATGGCAAAGGACTATTATAAAATTTTAGGCGTTTCCAAAAGCGCCTCCCAGGACGACATCAAAAAAGCCTATCGGAAACTGGCCCGGAAATGGCATCCGGACATCAACCCCGGCGACGAGAAGGCGGAAAAGAAATTCAAGAACATCTCGGAAGCCCACGACGCCCTGGGCAACGTGGAAGTGGAAAAGCGGAAGCTGTACGACGAGTTCGGGGCCGAAGGGCTCCAGGCCGGGTTCAACGCCGAACAGGCCCGTGAATACAAGAAATGGCAATCCTTCGGCGGCGGGGCCGGAACCCGGGGCCGGGCCGCCGGCGGCGGTCAGGGGTTCGGTCAATACCAGAGCTACGAGGATGTTTTCGGGGATCTGTTCGGATTCGGCGGCGGGGGCGGCGGTCCCCGTGGGTTTTCCGCCGGGCGTCAGCGGACGACCAAAGGCCGGGACCTCGAACACGAGATGACCATCGACATGATGTCGGCCCTGCGCGGGTTTGAAACCGAACTATCCATGCGGAAAGCCAGCGCCTGCGACCGGTGCGGAGGCAGCGGCGACGATCCCAACAGCAGCGTCTCCACCTGCGCCTCCTGCGGCGGAACCGGCCGGATGAACGTCGGCGACGGGCCCATGAACTTTACCAAGATCTGCCCGGAGTGCGGCGGCGCCGGTCAGAGCCGCGCCACGTGTCCTCAGTGCAAGGGCGCCGGCCAGACGACGGGTGTCGAGAAGATCCGGGTGACCATCCCCAAGGGCGTCAAGGAAGGGGCCAAGGTGCGGGTCTCCGGAAAAGGGGAGCCGGGCGCGGGCGGCGGTCCGCCGGGGGATCTTTTCCTGGTGGTCCATATCAAGCCCCATCCACTGCTGAAGCGGGAAGGCGACGACCTTCACATCGACGTGCCGGTCACCATCCACGAGGCCATGGCCGGCGGAACGGCGACCGTCCCCACCGTGGACGGACAGGTCAACCTCAAGATTCCGGCGGGGAGCCAGAGCGGAAAAACCCTCAAGCTCAAGGGAAAGGGGGCGATCAACACCAAGACCAAGGCCCGGGGCGATCTGCTGGCCCATCTCGTGATCCGGCCGCCCAAGACCGATTCGGCCGACGCGCTAAAGGCGGCGGAGACGCTGGAGGAATATTACGAGGAGGATGTTCGAAAAGATCTGCGGCTATAGCGCGGCGGATTAGAAATCCTCCGGGAACCGCCCCCGGATATGCCGGTTGACATCCTCCAGGATGGCGTCGAACTGCCGGCGCATGTCGAGCATGTTCTGGCGCATCCGGAGAATGACCTCAACCCCCGGCAGGTTCACTTCCATATCCTCCACGAGAATTTTGGCCAGGCGCAGCTTCTCCAGTTCCTCCATGCAGAACGTCCTCGCGGATTCGTCCGCTTCCATCTCGGCGCGGACGATCTCCTCGGATTCGAGATCCCGGAGAAACCGTTCATCCACATCAAAATATTCAACCACTTCGGTTAGGGTCCAGTATTGCTTGGGCATGATCGCACCTCCCGCGTTCCATCAAGGCAGGATATCGTGTCCGCCAATGTTTCTCAGATAGATATGGTCATCAAAAAACTGTAAGGTGACGCGGACCTCCATGTCTACGGAAATTTCATAGACCGGCGGCTTTTCACTTTTGAGCGCTTGTACCTTCTTAAAACGAAGCGATGGGTGTTGTCTGTTTTCGAGAAACAATTTCAGTTTTGTCTTGACTTTCTCCCGCATCGGCTTGTCGAAGCGCTTCAACGATTTTTCAAAATTCCGAGACCATTTAATCTCCATCCAGTTGGCCCTCGATCTCCTCAAACATCTCATCGACACCCGATGCTGACTTGATATTCCCGGACCGATAGTCTTCGGATGCTTGTTTTTCTGCTGTCTGCCAGCTCTTTGTTTGGTAGCGGGATTGATCGTCGTCCAAAAAGACAATCATGACGTTTCCGGGTTCCTGAGACGATATGTCTTCAAGCGGAATGATTTTCCCGTTCTCAAATACGCCTCTGACAGCTAACTGAGCCATAGCTTTCTCCTACCTCAATTTAAACATATAGTATCAAAATGTGTCAAAAGTGAGTTCATCCGGCCATTCCCGATCGTGACCGTCCGCCGGGCCTTTTTTGCAGGCATCCACGACCAAACGTCCACCGCGCATCATCAGATCGCGGCCCGGATCGGTGTTGTTGAACAGCTTCCAGAGGATGAGCGAATCGTCGTGGAGGTCGATGTCGCCGTCGAAGAGAATGAAGATGTTGAAGGCGGACAGCTCTCCCAGGTAGAAGAGCACGTCGGCGAAATACCGCCCGCCCCGGTCGGACCGTTTTTCCACCGCCACGGCCAGAACCCGGTTGGCCGCCGGATCGGCCTCGGCCATCAGCCGACGGTATCCCACCGCCCCCGGAATTTTGTTTTTGATCACGCCGGCCAGATAGGGGTCCGAGGGTGGGGCCATCGAAGGAGGCTGCCGATCCCTGGGCGGTTCTCCGGGAAACCGGGCCGTGAGGTCGATGCCGATCTTGTTGCCGAAATTGGCGACGGGTGAGGAATGGTCCAGGACATCCAGCACGCCCTTGGTGACGGTGATGTCCGACGACAGGTCGAAGCGAAGGGCCAGTTGCCGGAGGACCGCGGCCGGGTCCGACGGGTCGATCTCGGCGTCCACCACGGCGATGGCCTTGCAGAAGCTCATCTGCCCCTGCCCCCACAGGCCGCTCATGATCTTCTGGGCATGCCCCGGATACTCCTTTTCCAGCGCCACCACCACGATGTTGTGAAACACCCCCTCCCAGGGGAACCAGTAGTCCTTGATCTCTGGGAAAACCGTCTGGAGCATGGGCAGGAAGAGCCGTTCCGTGGCCTTGGCCAGGTAGCAATCCTCCATGGGGGGACGGCCCACCAGGGTGGCGTTGTAAACGGGATTCTTCCGATGGGTGAGGGCAGTGACATGGAAGACCGGGTAGTCGTCCGCGAGGGAATAATACCCGGTATGGTCGCCGAAGGGGCCTTCCAGGCGCAGCTCGCCGGGATCGACATACCCTTCCAGCACGAATTCGGCCTCGGCCGGGACTTCCATGTCCACGGTCAGACACTTGGCCATCCGCACCGGCTTTTTCCGGATGAAGCCGGCCAGCATCATCTCATCGATCCCCCGGGGCATGGGGGCCGTGGCCGAATAGACCGTGGCGGGGTCGGCGCCGATGGCCACCGCCACGGGCATCCGCTTTCCGGCTTTGGCATATTCGTTGTAATAGTGGGAGCCGTCCTTGTGGATGTGCCAGTGCATGCCGGTGGTGTTCCGGTCGAAGACCTGGAGGCGGTACATCCCGACGTTGCGGCGGCCCGTGACAAGGCTCCGGGTGATGACCAGGGGCAGGGTGATGAACGGCCCGGCGTCCCGGGGCCAGCAATGGAGCACCGGCAGGAGGGACAAATCCACCTCGTCGCCCTTCCGGACCACCTCCTGGCAGGGTGGCTTCTTCCCCTTGAAATTGCGGGGCGGGAATTTTGCCAGGTCGAGGGCCATGGGCAGGGCGCCGATGGCGTCCCGGAGGCCCGAGGGCGGGTTGAACTCGATGTATTCCCGGACCCTGCGGGCGAGGTCGTCGAGATGATCCACTCCTAGCGCCATGCAGATACGCCGGTCGCTGCCGAAAATATTGGTGACCACAGGAAAGGCGGATTTTCGGACGTTTGTAAAGAGCAGGCCCTTGCCGCCGCCCGGGCGCTTGGATTCCGCATCGGTGTATTTGCTGATGTCCAGATGCGGCGACACCGGTTCGTCGATGTGTTTCAGTTCGCCGGCGCTCTCCAGCCGGTCCAAAAATTCCCTGAGATGTTTATAGGATGTCATCCACGCCCCATTGTTTGATCAGATCATGTTCGATATGAAGGTGATCCAGCACCCGGGCGACCGTATGGTCGACCAGATCCTCGATGGTTTCGGGCCGGAAATAAAATCCCGGACACGGCGGCATGATCGTGGCCCCGGCCGCCGCGGCCCGGCCCATGTTCTCCAAATGGACGGCGCTCAAAGGCGACTCCCGGGTCAGCAGGATCAGGGGCCGCTTCTCCTTCAGGCAGACATCGGCGGCCCGTCCGATGAGCCCCTCGGCCAGCCCTGAAGCGATGGCCCCCAGCGTCTTCATGGAACACGGCGCGATGACCATCCCGTCATGGCGGAATGATCCGCTGGCCGGCGGCGCGAACAGATCGTCCGGATCATGGATATCCAATCGGGCCGTGGAATGGCATTGGCATCCATAGGCGTCGAGAAACGTCTTGAAGGCGTTGCCCTCGTAGGCCGTTTCATGGCGCATGACTTTTCGGCCCGCCGCCGATATGGACAGATGCACATGGACCGGCCGCGCCAGCAGCGCCTTGAGGAGCCGGAGGCCGTAAACGGCGCCGGAGGCGCCGCAGATGGCCACGATGATTTTTTTATTCATTCGATTACCTCGGCGCTAAAGCTAAAGATGATGTCGCAAAAATTCATCGGCCAGAACCGAAAAGAATAACAGAACGGAGACGACGCTGTTCACATGGAAAAAAGCGATATCGATGCGACACAGGTCATCGGGGCTCACCAGCCGGTGTTCGACGACATACAGCACGCCGATGATGCACACGCCGACCGCGTAGACCGGTCCCATGTCGAAGGCGAAATGGACGGCGGCCAGGAACAGAAACGACAGCAGGTGCAGGCCGGCCGCGATGGCAAACGACCGTCGGGGACCGAAGCGGGCCGGGATGGAGCAGAGCCCCTCGTCCCGGTCGAAATCCGCGTCCTGGCAGGCGTAGAGGATATCGAAACCAGCAATATAGGTCATGAGCGCCCCGGACAGCAGGAGGATCGCCGGTGAAAATCCCTTGGCGACCGCAATCCAGGCGCCGGCCGGGGCCAGGGAAATGGCGAACCCGAGGTAGAGATGGGCCAGCCAGGTGAACCGCTTGGTATAGGAATAAAAAAAGAGGGCCCCCAGCACCGGAATCGACAGGTAGAGACAGAGCCGGCCCAGCATGGCGGCGGAAAGGACGAACAGGCCCGAAAAAACCGCCACGAAGACCGTCGCCGCCGAAAGAGAGAGTTTCCCCGACGGAATCTCCCGCACCGCCGTCCGGGGGTTCCGGGCGTCGATGGCCGCGTCGGCGATCCGGTTGAAGCCCATGGCCGCCGACCGGGCGCCCACCATGGCCGCCAGCATCCAGACAAGATCCCACAGCGTAAGGGGATGGCGCCGCTGGGCCAGCGCCACGGCGGACAGGGCGAAGGGGAGCGCGAAGATGGTGTGGGTAAACTTGATCATCCGGCCGTAGGTCAGTATCCGCTCCCCCCACCGCCCACGGCCGGACCGCCCGGTCTCGACGCCCTCCGTCATCACAGTCCGACGCCGTCGATGACCGCGCCGCAGTCCGGGCACTTGCCGTCCTCAAGCCGGTTGTCCCTAATGGTAAACCCCCACCGCTCGATCAGCGACGCCTGGCAACTGTAGCAGAAGGTGGACTCGCCCTTTTCGCCGGGCGCATTGCCGGTGTAGACATATCGCAGACCCGCCCCGATCCCGATGTCCCGGGCCATGGTCAGCGTGGCCACCGGGGTGGACGGCGTGTCCGTCAGCTTGTATGTGGGGTGGAACCGGCTGATATGCCAGGGGGTTTCCGGGCCCAGCTCCTCGACGATGAACCCGGCCAGGGCCTGGAGTTCCTCCCGGTCGTCGTTGAGTCCCGGAATGATCAGGGTGGTGATTTCCACGAAAACCCCTTTTTCCCTCATACCCCGGAGGGTCTCTTTTACCGGTTCGAGCTTCGCGCCGCACTGCTTTTTGTAGAAATCGTCGGTAAAGGCCTTGAGATCGACATTGGCCGCATCCAGGTAGGGGGCGACCATATCCAAAGCCTCCGGAGTCATGTAACCGTTGGTCACGAAGACGTTCTTGATCCCCTTCTCATGGGCCAGTTTGGCGGCCTCCAGCGCGTATTCGAAATAGATGGTGGGTTCGGTGTAGGTGTAGGCAATGCTCTTGCAGTTGCGTTTCTCCGCCTCCCGAACCATCGTTTCGGGCGGGAAATATTCCCCCATGATCATCCCTTTCCGGTCCGACGGCATCTGGGCGATGTCCGCGTTCTGGCAGAAGCGGCATTTGAAATTACACCCCACGGTGGCCACGGAAAAGGAAAGGCTGCCGGGAAGAAGGTGGAACATGGGTTTTTTCTCGATGGGATCGACGTTCTGGGCGATCAGCCGGCCGTAAACCAGGGTGTAGAGGGTTCCGCGGAGGTTTTCCCGGACCCCGCAGATGCCCCGCTTGTCCTCCTTGATCACGCAGCGGTGATTGCAGAGGTTGCATTTGACCGTGTTTTCCTTCAGGGTCTCGAAAAGCAATGCTTTCTTCATTTCCATCGTTTCTCTCTCCTTACGCTGCCCACCAGCCCCGCCACGACGGCGCCGGTGGAGGGCTTGGGCCGGGTTCTCAATTCCAGGGGCCGGGTTCGAAACCGTGGGAAAAGGGTGACGGACATCCCGGCAAAGGCGCCGAAGGGGCATTTCTGGACATATTGCGATTTTTCCATGTATCGGGTGATCCGTCCCGGCCTGGAGGGCAACTGCCCGAGGGTTCGCCACTGAACGGGCACGTTTCCCACGAGTTCCCGGATCATCCCTTTCAGTTCCCAGAGGCTGATAAACCGCGCATGACGGTAAATCGATTGACCGAACCACCGCCGGACCCGAAGGCTTCCGCCCCGAAAGGAGCAGGGGTTGACCATGCCGACGAAGACCCGGTATTTGGCCACCCGACAAGCTTCCTCAAGGGCTTTTCTCGGATCGTCGACGAACTCCAGGGTTTTGTAGAGGCAGGCATAGTGGAAGGAATTGTCGTCAAATGGGAGATCCTCGGCGAATCCCCGGTGGAGGTCCGCTTTGTGGGCCACTTTTTTCGAAGCGATTTCGAGGACGGGGGACGACGGGTCCAGCCCGGTCACGTCCATCCCCTTCCGAACCAGAAACGACGTGGTTCCACCCCCGCCGCACCCGATGTCCAGCACCGTATCCAGCCGCATGGGCCGGATCATGCCCATCATCAGATCGTGTTCCAGATCCAGGGCAATCCGGTTGGCGGGCTTTTCCCACCAGGCGTCCCATCGTCGGGCATCCTCTATGGTGAAAACGTAACCCATGGGGAATAATGTTAATGAAAAAAGCTATTTTGATCAAGGAGAAAAGAGAGGATCATCGCTTGACACCGTTATAACCGTTTTTTATTCTGTTGATCCAGAAAAACCAACAACAGGAGGAGGAAGACATATGGCAACCAGGAAGGCGCTCACTGGATTTTTATGTCTGGGAATCGCTGTGCTCGTGCTCCATGCGGGATACGGTCTCGCCGAATCCCCCCGGGACCGCATCCGGGAGTCGGTCATCGCGGGAACCTGGTATCCCGGCGATCCGGGAACCCTGGAAAAGACCCTCCGGGGATATCTCGATGCCGTTCCGGAAACCGAAGACAAGACGCCGTTCGCGGAACCGCCGACAGCTTTGATTGTCCCCCACGCCGGATACCGCTATTCCGGTCAGGTGGCCGCCCATGCCTACAAGCGGCTCCAAAACGCCCCATTCGATACGGTCTTCATCATCGCGCCCAGCCACCGGGTTCGGTTTTCGGGGGTCTCCGTCTACGACGGGGCCGGGTATCGGACCCCGCTCGGCGTCGTCCCCATCGACCGGGAGACGACCACCGCCCTTATGCAATCGGACGACCGCATCCGCTACGTCCCCGAAGCCCACGCCCAGGAGCACTCCCTCGAAATCCAGTTGCCCTTTCTCCAGACGGTTTTGGGGGACTTTACGCTTGTTCCCCTGGTCATGGGCGACCAGAGCCTTTCAACCTGCCGTTGGCTGTCGGAAAAAGCGGCGTCGGCCGCCAGAGGGAAATCGGCCCTGATCGTGGCCTCCACGGACCTGTCCCATTATCATTCCTACGAAGCGGCGAAAAAACTCGACAAGGTGGTCCTGGATCGGGTCGCCGCCTTCGACCCCGAGGGACTGAACCGTCGTCTGGCATCCGGTGAGTGCGAGGCCTGCGGCGGCGGCCCCATGGTCGCGGCCATGATGGCGGCCCGACATCTGGGGGCGGACGACGCACAGGTTCTCAATTACGCCAATTCCGGAGACGTCACGGGCGACAAAAGCCGCGTGGTGGGATATATGGCGGCCGTCTTCTGGAAAAGCGGCAGCAAAAAACAGTCCGATAATTCATCGGAAAAGAACGGACCCGGCCTCTCCAAAGCCGAAAAGGCCCTGCTCCATAAAATCGCCAGGGAATCCATCGTCGCCCGGTTGAAGGGCCAGTCGCCCCCCAAGCACGACATCCCATCCCCGACCCTCAAAGAGACCAGGGGCGCTTTCGTCACATTGAAGAAAAACGGCCGCCTTCGCGGATGCATCGGTCACATCGTGGGACGCCTGCCCCTGGCCGACACCGTCCGCGAGATGGCCCAGGCCGCCGCCTTCGAGGATCCCCGGTTTCCGCCGGTGACGGCTTCGGAGTTTGACGACATGGAGATCGAAATCTCCGCCATGACCCCGTTGAAGGAGATCGACGCCATGGAGGAGATCCAGGTGGGGATCCACGGCCTCTACATCACCAACGGCCGGCGCTCCGGGCTCCTGCTGCCCCAGGTGGCTACGGAGTACGGATGGAACCGCCAAACCTTCCTGGAACAGACCTGCCGTAAAGCGGGGCTGCCCAAAGATGCCTGGAAAGCATCCGGCACGAAAATTTTCACCTTTTCCGCCGAGGTTTTCTAACGGCGCCGCCGATCCGATCCCGCCTTTCCATTTGCATTTTCCGCTGTAAATCTCTATCATCGGAGAATGAGTCAACCCGATCTTTATTCAGGTGAATTTTATGAATGAAAACCCAATCAGCCGCCGCGATTTCATGGGCCGATGCGGTCGCTGCGCCATCGCCTGCGCCGGGGTCGGCGCGCTGTGGGGCCTGCCCTTCCCGGCTTCGGCGGCGGACCTCGAGCAAGGCTATATCGGAAAAAAGCTGTCCCCATATTTTACCCCCCTGGAAAACAACATGATCCGGTGCGACCTCTGTCCCCGGTTCTGCGAGGTCGCGCCCGGCGAACGGGGCCGCTGCGAGGTGCGGGAGAACATCGACGGGAAATATTACTCCCTGGTTTACGGCAACCCGTGCGCCGTCCACGCCGATCCCATCGAAAAGAAGCCGTTTTTCCACGTCCTGCCAGCCACCCGGTCCTTTTCCATCGCCACGGCCGGCTGCAACCTCGACTGCAAGTTCTGCCAAAACTGGGAAATCTCACAGGCCCTGCCCGACAACACCTACAACTACGATCTGTCGCCGGAAAAAGTCGTGGCCCTGGCCCAACACTATAATTGCCATTCCATTGCTTCCACCTATGTGGAACCCACCATTTTCATGGAGTATATGCTGGACATCGGCAAACTGGCAAAAAAAGCGGGCCTCCTCAAGGTGATCCACTCCAACGGCTACATCAATCCGGACCCGCTGGCCGACCTGTGCCAATATCTGGACGCCGCCTGCATCGACCTGAAGGGCTTCACGGAGAAATACTACCGGAAGATGACCGGGGGCGACCTCCAGCCGGTGCTGGATACGCTGAAGGCCCTCAAACAACGGAACATTCATACAGAGCTGGTGACACTGCTGGTCCCCGGCAAAAACGACGACATGGAGATGATCCGGGAAATGAGCCGGTGGATTCGGGACGAACTAGGGGCCGGCACGCCCCTCCATTTCTCCCGGTTCCACCCCATGTACAAGCTCAAGAGCCTGCCCCCCACGCCGGCGGAGACCCTGGAAAAAGCCCGGGAGACCGCCATGGACGCGGGGCTCCACTTCGTCTACATCGGCAATGCGCCGGGCAATGACGGCGAAAACACCTACTGCCCCAAATGCCGAAAAAAGGTTATCGAACGAGTCGGCTACCGCATCCGGGCCAAACACCTGAAAGAGGGTGGATGCGCATTTTGCGGGGAGGCGATTCCGGGGATCTGGCGCTCATAGCCCCTGCCAAAAAGGGAATCATCCAAACCGAAAACAAGAAAGCTGATCTATCATGACACCCCCCATCCGCCCGATCCATTATCACCTGATTCTTGAACCTGACCTCCCAAACTTCACCTTCACCGGCCGCCTCTATCTGACCGTGGAAGCGGCCGAGCCCGTCCGCGAGATCGTCCTCAACATTCTGGAACTGGCCGTCCAGCGCTGCGGATTCGATCCGGACGGCCGGGCCGAATCCTGCGACTTCACCACCGACGCCGGAAAGGAGCGGCTGACGGTCGCCCTGCCGGAAGAAACCGCCGGCGAAATCCGGCTGCGCATCGACTACACCGGGGAGATCAACAACAAAATGGCCGGTCTTTACCGGAGCCGCCACACGGTGGACGGCGCCGACAAGTTCATCGCAATCACCCAGTTCCAGGAAAGCGACGCCCGGCGGGCCTTTCCCTGTTTCGACCATCCCCGGATGAAGGCCGAATTCGACATCGAGCTGGTGGTGGACGACGCCCTGACGGCCCTCGCCAACACGGCGGTCGCATCCGAGACGCCCACTGAAAACGGTAAGAAACGGGTGGTTTTCCAGCGAACCCCAAAAATGTCCACCTACCTCGTCTTTTTCGGGGTCGGCGACTTCCGGATCGAAACGGACGCCGCGGACCCGAGGGTCCGCATCGTCACCCTGCCGGGGGGCCAGCGATACGGCGGATTCGGCCTCGATTTCGGCCGGAAGGCGCTCCAGTACTGCGAGGATTACTACGACATCCCCTACCCGCTTCCCAAGATGGACCTCATCGCCTTGCCCGACTTCGCCTTCGGCGCCATGGAAAACTGGGGCGCCGTCACCTTCCGGGAGAACCTCCTGCTCCACTACCCCGGCGTCACTTCCAAAGCCGGCGAAGAGCGGATCTGCGAGGTCATCGCCCACGAAATCGCCCACCAGTGGTTCGGCAACCTGGTCACCCCGTCGGACTGGAAATACCTCTGGCTCAACGAGAGCTTCGCCACCTATTTCGGCTTCGGCGTGGTGGCCCATTACCACCCGGACTGGGGCATCTGGGACCAGTTTCTCCACTCCCAGACCGAGACGGCCCTGGCCCGGGACGGGCTCCAGGAGAACTTCCCCATCGAGATCCCCGGCGGCGAGCACGTGGTCATCAACACCAGCACCGCCCCCCTGATCTACAACAAGGGCGGCTCCATCCTCCGCCAGATCGAAGGATTCATCGGCGAAGGGGCCTTCCGGAAAGGACTGCGCCACTACCTCAAGACCCACGCCTACGACTGCGCCGCCTCCACCGATCTGTGGAAAGCCTTTGAAAAAGTTTCGGACAAACCGGTCACCGCCATGATGGAAAACTGGATCGGCCAGCCCGGCCATCCCATGGTGACGGCCAAACGGGACGGGGATCGGCTGACCCTGACCCAGCGGCGGTTCACCTTTTTGGATAAGGAGTCGGACCAGGTGTGGCAAATCCCCGTTTCCATCCGGATCTTCACCGAATCGGGCGAAGAGCGGGAGATCGAAACCTATATGGACGGGCCGTCCGCGACCCTGGACATCGGGACCGACGCCGTCGCCTGCAAAATCAACGACGGGCAGACCGGGTTTTACCGGGTCTTTTACGAAACCGAAGGGGACCTTTCCGCCCTGGGCCGGCTGGCGGCGGACAAACGGCTCCCGGCGGTGGACCGCTGGGGGCTCCAGAACGACCTCTACGCCTTTGTCAAGGGCGGACGGGCCGCGCCCGACGCCTACCTCGATTTCATGGAATTTTACCGGACCGAAGACGCGCCGCTGCCCCTCATGAGCATCGCCGAGAATCTGTTGTCGCTCTACCGCGTGGTCCGGAACCCGGCCCGGGACCGGGCCGCGGCCGCGGGACGGACCCTGTTCGAAACGGTGCTG
>JAABTM010000099.1 GCA_011389855.1 Desulfobacteraceae bacterium | reverse complement strand
AAGAGAGGATATTCTTTTTTTGGTAATGTTGTTTTTCATGTGGACAATGATACAGCATTGCTTTGGAGAGCGTCAATGGTATTCCCGGAAACACCGAAATGAGGCCGCGGAATGTCGGCGGCATCGGGCGCGGCCGTCTCCTTTTCTCTCACATCGTGGTTGTAAATATGAGGAAGTTTGGTTTCTGGGCATCCCATGACGCCTTTATTTGGCTTGTCAGTCGTTAGCCTGCCCTTTGTCAATGGCCTCGTCAGCTTGTTGTTCATCGCCGGCGTCCAGCTGGGGCACTTCGTTTGCTACGTACGCGCCGGGATCGTAGTCGAGGACCACGAAGATGGGAAAGTGGTCGGAGCCGATGGCGGGAAGGCGACGCAGCTCGACGAGAAAGAAGTGCCCGGATGCAAAGACGTGATCCAGCGGATAGCGCAGGAGGCGGCTTCTGGCGTCAAAGGTGTTGAATAAGCCTCGGCCCACCCGTGGGTCGAGCAATCCTCCGAGCCGCTGAAAATGATGCGTGGTCCGCGACCAGGCCACGTCGTTGAAATCGCCGGCGACGATGACCGGCGCCTTCCCAAGTTTTTGTACCTCTGTGGCAACCAGCAGCAACTCAGCATCCCGCATCGCGGAATCTACGCGATCACTGCCTTCGTCCTCCGCTGCTGTGACTACCTCGATGCCGCTGTCTTTCTCTGCGTTGGGACCTTGGACGCCGGGAGGGCGAGGATGCACGCCATAGAGGGTCACGAGCGCTCCCGAACGGAGCCGCACCTGGGAGCGAAGCGACGGAATTTCCGGCTCAATCAAAAAGCGAATCTCTGGATTTACCAGCTCCAGCCTGGAATAAAGCAGCATTCCATAATGATTCTCCTGCGGCTGGTGGAGCGTGTAAGAATAGTCGTCTTCCAGGCCGTCGAGCTGTTCAAACCACCATTGGTTCGGCTCGCTGAGTAGGATGAGATCGGGATTGGTGTCGCCTATGAGATCGCGCAGCGCCTTCACTTCACGATTGTCGGAGAGCACGTTGTAGGCCAAAAGCGATATGCGGTTGGAATCGTCTTCGGCGCGGCTGTCCGACATTTGCCTGGGATAAAGCGCCGTGTAGGGGACGATGCAAATGAGCTGCCAGACCAGCGCAAGTCCCGCCACCGCGGCAATCGCGTATTCCCATAGCCGCAATCGTCCGCAAAAATGCAGCGCCGCATAGCCTGCCAGCGTCAGCCCAATCAGTGCGGCGATCTGTATGCGCGGAAAATCGAAGACACGTATCCACCAGGCGTTGCTATGGAGTAGAGGGATTGCGGTACCGCAGATCAACGTCAACGCAAGCAGGCCCACAGCGACGCGGCAGAATAAATGGAGTGCTTTAACTCTGAATTTTATTGACATGATGCAAAAGGGGTATGCGACCGCAAGATCTCACATGGAGGTCGGCGCGGAGCGCTGACCGGAATTGTGAGAACCGCTTGGTTGTGTGCCGGGCACGGCACGTATTCTAATGAGTGCGCCCCGGAGTGCGAAGCAGCACGGGAGGAGATTCCCTGATCCAGCCTGATGGAAATGAGCAAAGTCAAATGGGTTGTCATCGCAATGCCGAACGCCTATTTCGATTCACTCGGTCTTTTCCTGTCCGGTCCTCGTTCTGCCTGATCAGCCGAACCGCCACTTCGGAATCGCCACCAGTCCAACCAAGAAGACAATTCCTCCTGTTTTATAAAACATGCCGGCTACAGAACCGTGGAAGTCGTATCTGGCCTGAAGTTCTGGTGTTGGATCCTGATATGGAATTCCGGCAAACAAGAAATAGTAAACAAAACCCATAATAACGATTACGATACCCAATACTGACACACAGATGCTCTTGATGAATCTTATGCTTCTCCTGCCAACCATTTATTATCAAGCAAATTTTCCCTGATCCGTCAAAAACGGCCACCCGGGATTGCTGGTTATCCAGGCGGGACAGCGCGTCTTTCGATAGTACGGAAGACCTTTGGCCAGGAGGAGTCCCGTCCTTATTTTTATTCCAACCAGAGTTCAGCAAGATTGATTTCAATTTCTTGGAATGGTTCGGCGTTTACTTTATCATTTCCAACGAAAGCGTTTAATAGGCGCCATCCTCCCGAGACCAGTTTAAATGCATCCAAAGTTTTATCAATTGGATTAATCAGCCAAAGATAATTAACATTATGTTTAGCATAAATTGGCATTTTTTTTGTTTTATCTAAACGTATTGTGCTTGGAGAGAGCACTTCACAAATCCAGTCCGGAGAGGCCTCAATCCAGTTTGTAATTAAAGATGATGGAAATCGTTCTTTTTTCCAACCTGCTATATCAGGAACTAACGTGTGTTCACCAAGTTGGATTTCAGGTTCATCCAAAATTATCCATCCTCCAGGACCACCACGACCAAATCTATATGGTGCACCTATTACAACGCCTAAGTCTGATGTAACCTTGGCATGTTTTGGCGATGGCCGAGGCATCGTATACAGTTCACCGTCAATTATTTCACCTATCATGTTTTCCGGCACGTTGTACAAATCATCATATGTTGCTTTCTGTTCTGCTGGTTCTCCCATATTTTCCCTCTATTATTTCGTATTCAGGTCTTAAGTTAATCGGCGAGCGATAATCGAGTCCACTGCATTTTGATAGTTAGTTTTCCAGCTTGCAAAAGCGTTCGGGGTCGATTGTCTGTCGAAATCGGCCTCGAATGCTACCGCTTTTTGGCCTATGTTTGTTCCCCATGGCTTCTTCCGCATGGGTTATGGGTTAGAACGCACTCGGTAGCTCAATATTAAGGTGTTTTTCATTGCCTTTGCACCACCCAAGGATCAATCGTGACCCTTGGATATTCGGGACCTCGCGTAAATCCTGACTCAAAGAAGTGCATCCGAGTTCTTTGCAAAAAGCTTCGAACTCGTCACGCCACTTTGAAACCTTACTGAAGGAATGAACCAACATCGCAGACCGCCCCTTCTTCCAGTGAAGTTTTGGTTTTCCGAGCAGACGTTGCCAATCTGTGCCAGTTTCAGTTGGTGCGAATATGCGTTTCAATTATGCCCCATATGCGTTCTAACGATATTAGTAGAGATCCTGGGTAACGGCGGCCCACAAGACGGCGCCGTTCTCGATGGTGAACCCGAAGTCGGACGGGAGCGCGTAATCGGCCCGCATTTTCCAGTCGGCGGTGTGGCTCTCCGCAAAAGGGTTCGCCGGCGCGTTTCCGGGGCCGCCGGCAACCCCCGGTCGCGCCGTCGTCGTCATATATGTAACCGCCCTTATCCGGCGCGACCTAAACGGCCCGGAACCGGATCTCGTCGTGGTTCCGCGTGCCGTTTCGGTCCTGAAGATGATGGAGCGGCCGGCCCGGGTCGAAATCCGGGCCCGGGAGAGCGCCGAACTCAGACGCGCCGCAACCGTTTGATCCTGAAGCCTGCAAACTTTGACCGAGACGCAATCATCTCTCCTTCCAATCCGGCCGCCGCTTTTCAAAAAACGCGCTGACGCCTTCTTTTGCGTCGTCCGTGCTGCATAGACGAGCAAAGGCTTCGTTCATGTAGGCGAATTGCTTTTCGTATTCCATGTCCTCCGCGTTGTAGAACGCGCTCTTGGCGATTTGAACCGCCACCGGGCTCTTTTGCGCCAATTCCCCTGCCCAGTCCATGGCTTCTTTTTCCAGTTCATCGTCCGGTACGATGCGGTTGACCAGCCCCAGTTCAAGGGCTTCCCGGGCCCGGATCAGTTTGCCGTACAGCAACAGCTCCAGCGCTTTTTTGCGGCCGACGCACCGGGCCACCGGAATGACGGGACCGACGCAGTTCAGGCCCACGTTGATGGCCGTCAGTCCCATTTTGGTTCTTTCGCCGGCGATGACCAGATCGGATGCCGCCGCAAGGCCCATGCCATTGGCGGCGGCGACGCCCTGGACCCGGGCGATGACCGGCTTTCTCATGTTGGAGATGGTCACCAGGGGCCGCTCCATGTGTTCGATCCATTCCCGGTATTCCAGGGCGGATTTGCTCTTCAGTTCGTTGACGTCGATGCCGGCGCTGAAGGACCGGCCCGCCCCGCCCAGGAGGATCACCCGGACATTCTGGTCGGATTCCGCGTCCATGAGGGCCGCGTACAATTCCCCGGCCATTCCGGTGTTGAAGGTGTTCATCTGCTCCGGCCGGTTCAAGGTGATTTCCGCCACATGGTTGTCGCCTTTTGTTACGATCACTTCTGAATAGCTCATGTTCGCTCCTGTTTCCTTTTGTCCATGGTGGGTTTTTATGCTCAATCCTATTTGTATCATTCAAATTCTCACAAATCAAATATCAAAATTCCCGCCCGTTATCAAAATCGCATCCAGAATGGAAAGTCCGGCTTTCAAAATAATTCTTGAATTATCCCGAAAAATCAGGTATTGAGAAATTTATGGTAACAAATCCCAAAAAGCGGGTGGAGCTATGAGATCCAAAAACCCCATCGATATCGAACGGCTCAAGATAACAATCATTTACGACAATTATGCGTATGACGGGCAACTCCAGACAGACCATGGATTTTCCTGCCTTATAGAAGGTCTCGACCGAACCCTGTTGTTCGATACGGGCGGGAACGGCTCGATTATCATGGACAATCTGAAGCGGTTAAACATCGCGCCGGACCAGGTGGACGTGATTTTCATTTCCCACAGCCACTATGACCATAACGGCGGATTGCCCCGGTTTTTGGAAGCCCATTCCACTGTTGACATCTATGTTCCCGGGTCGGCATTGGCGTCGTACAAAGCGATATCCGAGCAATTTGGATCGAACGTAATCCCGGTGGATAAACCCAAATGGGTTTGCGATGGGGCGATTTCAACCGGCCTGATGCCGAGTCCCATTATCGCCGAGCAGTCGTTGGCGATTCCCACGAACAAAGGCGCGGTCGTCATTACCGGTTGCGCGCATCCGGGGATATGCAACATCGTGGACCGGGCCGGGGAATTGACCGGACAGACGGTTTTCATGGCGCTCGGCGGCTTCCATCTGCTGTCGGACACCGAAGAAAGCGTCCGGAAAACGATATCCCGTCTTCAAACCATGGGCGTTCGGTACGTCGCCCCTTCTCACTGCACCGGAAAAGACGCCATTCAATCCTTTGCCGACGTATTCGGAAAAACGTTCGTTCAAAGCGGCGTCGGACGCGTGATACGAGGGACGGAGCTGTCCGAGACGGCGGCGTCGAACAGATTTCGCGGGAAACGGCTCAGGAATTGATGCAGGGCTGACCGTTCTTCATATTTTCAGTTCGATCGGAATATGACAGCGCCAGCGCCCGTCGTCCGGGTCTGGGAAATCCTCCCGGAAATGCGCGCCCCGGCTTTCCTCCCGGGTCAGGGCGCTTCGCAGCATCAGTTTGGCGATGCCCGCCGCGGATCGCAGCTCAAGGATCTTTCCGACGGCCTTGACGTCCGCCGCCAAAGACAATTCACCGGCCTCTTTTTCAATGGCGGTTATCCCGCCCAGGGCGTCATCGAGACCGTCTCCGTTTCGGATGACGCCGCCTTTTTCCCACATGATTTTCCGAAGCCTCGCCATCAAAGCGTCCGGGCCGCCCCGCTTTTGGCCGCCGGCCGGAACGGCGCCGGCGTCATGGAGCGGGACCGGCTTCGACGCCGTGTTTCGCCGTGCCCATCCCGCGGCCGCTTTCCCCGCCCGGGCGCCGAAAACCAGGGTTTCCGACAGCGCGTTGCCGCCCATCCGGTTGGCCCCATGGAGGCCGCCCGTCACCTCGCCGGCCGCGTACAACCCCGGAACGGATGAGGCGCCGTCGGCGTCGATGCGGACGCCTCCCATGAGATGGTGGGCCATGGGCGCGATCCGGACAGGGCGCCGATGGGATTCGTACCGCTTTTCAAGGATCGGCCGCACGGAGGATGAAAAGGGGTCCAGGCTCCGCCACTCGTCATCCGTGACGCTCCGCAGGTCCAGCCGGATGGTTTCGCCCTTTTCGTGGATCTCCCTGAACATCGCCTGGGACAATCTGTCCCGGGCCTTTACGGCGGCCGGGCGTTCTGTGATCCCATATTTTTCCAGGACGTCTTCGCCTTTTTCGTTCCGCATCCGGCCCAGATCGCCGATCCCCGGCGGAATCAGAAAATTCGGGCTTCCGGGCTCGGCGACGCCCAGGGGGTAAAACTGCATAAATTCCATATCCTGAAGCACAGCCCCGGCCCTGTAGGCCATCCAGTGCCCATCCCCCGAAATCCGCTGGGGATTGTCATGTCTTTGGAACAAGGCGCCGGCCCCGCCGGCGGCGAGCACCACCGCCCCGGCCCCGATGGTCAGCCATTTTCCCGTGCCCGGCTCGAAGAGGAGGGCGCCGCCCCGACCCGCTTCCAACCGGATATCGACGGCCGCCAGACCGCCTTTGAAACGTGTTCCCGCCGCTTTGTTTTTTTGGATCAGGCAGCGGACGATTTCACGTCCCCACACCGGCGGCCGGTCATCGGCGTAAAGGTTTCCCTGGTGGTAACGGCCGGACAACCCCCAATCTATTAACTCCGCGAGACGGAGGGGCGCTTCTTCCACCAGAACATCCACCAGCTCCTGTTGGTTGATTCCGCGCCCGGCGGAAAGGGTCAGGGCCTTGTGGCGCTCCGCTGGCATATCCAGACCGGAACCGGCCATGGCGCCGCCGCTGAAAAACGTGCTGGCGCCTTTGCCCGGAGCGCTTTTGCATATCACCAGCGCGTCCAGGCCCTCTTGCCGGACCGCGATCGCCGCGCGGAGTCCGGCCGCGCCGCCGCCGATGATCAAAATGTCGCAATTCAGATGTTCCATAAAATCCCCCACAAGTCCAGAATGACGGCTTCCGCCGGATTCGATCAAGGGCTTGATTATAACATTCAGGGCGTCTTCTTCAAGGTTTTTGAATGGCGCGGCGCTGTCTTCGTTCCATTCCAATCGGTTCCATTTGGGTTATAATAATGGATGGAGACAATTTGAACGAGATCATGGACGAAATCGGCAAAAACGCCCAGGCCAAGGGCCTGACGCCGGACATGCTGGAATCGATGCCGCGTGAAGAAGGCTTTGCGGACGGTCGTTGAACTGGCCTTCAGCGGCCGGGCCACCCACATCATCACGGGCGATTCGGACCTGCTTGTGCTTCATCCTTTCCGGGGAATCACTATTGTAAAGCCCAAAGTCTTCCTTTCCTCCTTTTCCATTTAGGGTCTCGGATATAACCGCCAGGTCGATCCGAGACCGCCACCTCACCTTTCCCGCCCTTCCTGACATCCCTAAAACAAAAAACCGATTCAGCCAAGCACTCAAAATCCGCCTGGACGCAAGTTTTACAATGTGCTACATGATCCCATATGTTTCGGATCATACTCATCATGGCGCTACTCATTGCGCCCGCCGGCCATTTTCAATCGGGACGCTTGCAGGTGGACAAAGTCATTGACGACGACACCCTTTACTTGACCGACGGCCCGTCCGCATCGAGGAGATGGACCGGGATCGCTACAGCCGCGTGGTTGCCGTGGTCTTTATCGACAGCCTGAATGTCAACCAGGAGATGGTCCGGACCGGTGCGGCGTGGGTCTATGATCGGTATTGCCGGGCGGATTTCTGCGAGGATTGGGAAGAAGTCGTCGCCTATCATGATCAATCCATCCACACAGAAAAGAGACTTGCATGGCCCAAAAAACCAACAACGGCGCCAATCTCGGCTTTGAAAATCAAATGTGGGCCGCGGCCGACAAGCTGCGGGGGCACATGGACGCCTCCGAGTACAAGCATGTCGTTCTCGGCTTGATTTTTTTGAAATACATTTCCGACGCCTTCCAGGACAAATACGAGCAGTTGGAGGCCACCAGGGACACCGAGTACACCGACCCGGAAGACCGGGACGAATACGCGGCGGCCAACATCTTTTGGGTTCCCAAGGAGGCCCGGTGGTCCAAACTCCAGGCCGGCGCCAAGCAGCCGAACATCGGCAAGATCGTTGACGACGCCATGGCGGCCATCGAAAAGGAGAACCCGAAGCTCAAGGGCGTGCTTCCAAAGGACTATGGCCGCTCGTCTTTGGACAAGCAACGCCTCGGCGGGCTCATCGACATCATCAGCAAGATCGGCCTGGGGGACGAGGCGTCCCGCTCCAAAGACGTGTTGGGCCGGGTGTATGAATATTTCCTGGGGCGGTTCGCCGCGGCCGAGGGCAAGGGCGGCGGCGAGTTTTACACGCCCCAATGCGTGGTCAAGCTGCTGGTGGAAATGATCGAGCCCTACTCCGGCCGGGTGTATGACCCCTGCTGCGGGTCGGGCGGCATGTTCGTCCAGAGCGAGCGATTTGTCGAGAGACACGGCGGCCGGCTGGGCGATCTGGCCATTTACGGGCAGGAATCCAACGCCACCACCTGGCGGCTGGCCATGATGAACCTGTCCATCCGGGGAATCGACGCCAACCTGGGGGGCCGGAACGCGGACAGTTTCTTCAGCGATCTTCACAAAGACCTCCGGGCGGATTTCCTCCTGGCCAACCCGCCCTTCAACATGAGCGACTGGGGAGGAGAGCGGCTGCGCGACGACGCCCGGTGGCAATACGGCGCGCCGCCGGTGAACAACGCCAATTACGCCTGGATCCAGCATTTCATCCATCATCTGGCGCCCAGGGGGGTGGCGGGATTCGTCATGGCCAACGGGTCCATGTCCACGAATACGACGAGCGAGGGGGAGATCCGCAAGGGCATCATCGAGGCGGACTTGGTGGACTGCATGATCGCCATGCCGGGGCAATTGTTTTACACGACCCAGATTCCGGTGTGTTTGTGGTTCCTGGCGCGGAACAAGAAAAACGGGAAGTTTCGGGATCGGCGCAAGGAGACGTTGTTTATCGATTCACGGAATATGGGGGCGCTGGTGGACCGGACGCATAAAGATTTGTCCGACGAGGAGATCGGGAAGATCGCGGGGACCTATCATGCGTGGCGGGGGGATAAAAAAGCCGGGAAATATGCGGATGTGGCGGGGTTTTGCAAGAGCGCGACGGTCGACGAGATCCGGGAACACGGGTATGTGTTGACGCCGGGGCGGTATGTGGGGGCGGCGGAGATCGAGGATGACGGGGTTCCGTTTGAGGAGAAGATGACGGCGCTTTCAGTCAAACTGTATGGGCAGTTCGCGGAGGCGGATCGGCTTGAGGCTGTTATAAAGAGAAATTTGGAGATTATGGGTTATGGCGAATAAACCCGAAAATTTTAATTTCAGCGTCCTTGTCGCTGCCATTCACCAGGTAAACGAGAACCTGGCCGCTCAGGCCGGACGGGCGGTCAACGTCAGCCTGACCCTTCGAAACTGGATGATCGGCGCCTATATTGACAAATATGAGCTGAACGGATCGGACCGGGCGGATTACGGTGATAAGCTCCTTTCAGAACTGGCAAAGCGCCTGACAGGCATCAACGTGAGCAATTGCAACCGCCGCCAGCTTTATCGTTACCTGCGCTTTTACCGGCTCTATCCTCAGATTGTGGGGACGCTGTCCGCACCATTGAAGGACATGTTGCCTGCGGGTATCCAACCGAATGAGAAAGTGGGGACGCCGTCCCCACAATTGCAAATCCCATCGGAAAAACTCGTGTATCGCCTCTCATACAGCCATCTGGAATTGATCGTGGGTATTGACGATCCTCTCAAACGGATTTTCTACGAGATTGAGTGCATCCGGGGCAACTGGTCGGTGCGGGAACTCAAGCGGCAGATCGGCAGTCTCTACTACGAGCGCTCCGGGTTGTCGGAAAATAAGGAAAAACTGGCTGAACTGGTCCAATTCGGGACGGAAAAGAGCGAACCGAAACTGGCTGTCCGCGACCCCTATGTTTTCGAGTTTCTTGGTATAAAGTCCCGTGAAGTCATGCGGGAGTCGGATATGGAGGATCAACTTCTGGATAAGCTTCAGGATTTTCTTTTGGAATTGGGCCACGGGTTCTGTTTCGAGGCACGCCAGAAGCGAATTCTGATCGGGGATACACACGGTTTCGTTGACCTGGTTTTCTACCACCGCATCCTCAAATGCCATGTTCTGGTGGAGTTGAAGGTCGAGTTTTTTAACCATGAAAACCTCGGGCAGCTCAACACCTATGTGAGCTGGTACCGGAAAAATATGATGACCGACGGCGACAACCCGCCCGTGGGCATCCTGCTATGCACGCAAAAAGACCATGCCCTGGTGGAATACGCTCTGGCAGGCATGGAAAATCACCTGTTCGTTTCAAAATACCAGCTTGAACTGCCCAGGAAAGAAGATATGCAGCGGTTTCTGGAAGAGAAGATGCGGGAGATGGGGAAATGAGGAATGCAGGTGTGCTTTACAAGCAGTTCATCGCAACTGACCGGCTCGAAGCCAGCATTAAAAGGAATTTGGAGGTTTTGGGCTATGGGAGATAGTTGGAAAGAATTACCACTCGGCAAACTATATGATTTTCGTTCTGGACTATCGAAACCCCGGTCTGAATTTGGTTTTGGATATGGCTTTTTGTCATTTAAAGATGTGTTTTACAATTATTTTGTTCCAGAATTACTAAACGAACTTGTGAATTCTTCGGAAAAGGAACAAAATTCCTGTTCAATTCAAAGAGGCGACGTATTCCTGACTCGAACTAGCGAAACGATGGAAGAGTTAGGCATGAGCAGTGTTGCTTTAAGGGCTTATCCAAAAACGACATTTAATGGCTTTACAAAAAGGCTCAGGCCAAAGCCAGGCGCAGAAATCGTACCGGAATATGCCGCCTATTTTTTTAGGAGCCCAAAGTTTCGTGCTGAAGTCACCGCGATGTCTTCGCTTTCTACTCGGGCAAGTCTGAATAATGAAATGCTTGGCAGATTGAAGATGGTGCTGCCCGGAATAGATGAGCAGACTGCAATAGGCAGTATCCTGAAGGGTTTCGACGACAAAATCGAATTAAACCGCCAAATGAACCAGACGCTGGAGGCCATGGCCCGCGCCATCTTCAAATCCTGGTTCGTGGATTTTGACCCGGTGCGTGCCAAGGCCGAGGGCCGCGACACCGGGCTGCCGGAAGAAATTGCCGATCTTTTCCCTGACAAATTAGAGGATTCGGCGATTGGTGAGATTCCAAAAGGGTGGAATGTTGGAACACTCAAAAAGGTTGCCTCATTAAAAGCACTGACTATACAACCCAAAACAGACCCCAAAAAAACGTGGGAACATTACAGCATACCAGCTTTTGATGCAGGCGTGCAGCCTCTTTGGGAAGCAGGGAAAAATATTAAGAGTGGGAAATATAAAGTTCCCAAAAATTCTGTGCTTGCATCAAAACTCAACCCGCAAATTACTCGTGTTTGGCTTCCAGATATCCAGAGTAAAGATTCAGCCATTTGCTCAACAGAATTTATGCCCTTCGTGCCAAATGACGATGGTGGGCGCCCATTTCTCTACGAAATGCTTCGATCTCACCCAATACAGTGTGAGATACTAAACAGAGTAACAGGCAGCACTGGCAGCCGCCAACGTGTAAAGCCGAAAGAAATTGCTGTTTTGCCTTGTCTAATACCGCCAAAAGAATTGGTCGATTTTTTTTGTGACAAAACTGGTCCATTGCATAACAAGCAACTTTCAAATATACGGGAGTCCAATACTCTCACTTCACTCCGCGACACCTTACTCCCCAAACTCATTTCCGGCGACCTGCGCGGCCCGGATGCCGAAAAGTTCGTGAAAGAAGCCGGTCTATGACCAGAACATAAAAACCGATGCGCCAGTGAGGAAAAACGCCCATGCCAACCGAGCCCTCCAAAATCACGGAATCCGTCGTCGAACAAACCGCCCTGGCCTGGTTCGAAACCCTCGGGTACGACATTGAAGCCGGGCCATCCATCAGCCCCGGCGAGGCCGGGGCGGAGCGCGACGATTACGGCCAGGTCGTTCTCCCCGACCGGCTGCAAGCCGCGCTGGCCGGCATCAACCCGACCATCCCCCCGGACGCCATCGACGAAGCGTTCCGAAAAATCACCCGGACCGATTCCCCCAGCCTCATCGAGAGCAACCGCCGGTTCCACCGGATGCTGACCGACGGCGTCGATGTCTCCTACCTGGACGACGGCCGCGAGGTCCACGACAAGGTGTGGCTGCTGGATGTGGACGATGTCGAAAACAACGACTGGCTCGCCGTCAATCAGTTCACGGTGGTCGAAGACCGCAAAACCCGGCGTCCGGACGTCGTGGTGTTCGTCAACGGCCTGCCCCTGGGCCTCATCGAACTGAAAAACCCCGCCGACGAGAAGGCCACCATCCGCCAGGCCTTCAACCAGTTGCAGACCTACAAAGCCGACATCCCCGGCCTGTTTGTCTACAACGAACTCCTGGTCGTCTCCGACGGCCTGGAGGCCCGGGGCGTCGAGGACGGGGCAACGGTCCCCATCTATTATGAAAGCCGGCTGGCGAAAATCGGATTGCGGGAAGAGGAAAAGCCGAACATCGATCCGGCATTCGAGCAGATCACCGAGGGGGAGGAGGAAACCACCAAACAGCGATTGCGGACCAAATGGGCCGCCCTGGAAGCGATGGTCGGCACGAAAAAGCGGATCGACCTGATCGCCCGGGATTTCGTGGACCATTTCGAGGGCCGCCTCTCCGTCATGGACGGCAAGGCCATGTTCGTCTGCATGAGCCGCCGCATCTGCGTGGAGATCTACAACGCCATCATCAGGCTCAGGCCGGAGTGGCACAGCGACGACGACGACAAGGGGGCGGTGAAGATCATCATGTCGGGGTCCGCGGCGGATGGAAAGACCCGGTATCTCCAAGAAGTCAATGCGTTGTCCAAAGCGTTCGCCCTGGCCGTTCCCCATGAAAAAGCCCTCGCCATCCGCGACGACGTCGGCTTTTTCCAGGAGGTCCGGGCGGGGCTGGCCAAAGCCACCGTGGAAGGCGAGGGCAAATCCCCCGAAGAAGTGGACAGCGCCATCCGCCAACTGGTCTCCCGGGCCGTGGCGTCCGAAGGGGTCGTGGACATCTTCGCGGCCGCCGGTTTGAAAAAGCCGGACATTTCCATCCTGTCCGACGACTTTCTCCAGGAGGTGCGGGAACTTTCCCACCGGAACCTGGCCGTGGAGCTGCTCAGAAAACTTTTGAAAGACGAGATCAAGACCCGCTCGGGAAAAAACGTCGTCCAGGCCCGCTCCTTCGCGGATATGCTGGAAAAGGCCGTCCTCAAATACCAGAACCGGGCCATCGAAACCGCCCAGGTCATCGAAGAACTCATTGACCTGGCCAGGGAAATGCGCGAGGCCAGGAACCGGGGCGAGGACCTGGGCATGAACGACGACGAAATCGCCTTTTACGACGCCCTCGAAGTCAACGACAGCGCCGTCAAAGTCCTGGGCGACGACACCCTGAAAACTATCGCCCAGGAACTCGTCAAAGCCGTTCGCCGCAGCGTTTCCATCGACTGGACCGTCCGCGAAAACGCCCGCGCCCAAATCCGCGTCATGGTCAAACGCATCCTCCGCAGATATGGGTACCCGCCCGACAAGCAGGAGAAAGCGACACAGACGGTGCTGGAGCAGGCGGAGGTGTTGTGCAGGGAGTGGGCGGAGGCGGCGTGATGGAGTGAGTTTGCAGACGGTGGATATTGTGGAGGGGTTGCCGGGGTTGGCGTTTGATGGGACTTGATAATTTTTTAAGAATAATAGACTCGCAAAGCGTTTTTGCGAAAAAACTGTATAACACTACTGTTATGCGTATGACATATGAGTAAGAAAATATGGCGACTGTATTAAATAAGGTACAATGGATTGAAATTCTAAAAAACGAGGATTTGACAAATGAGACTGATTTGTCAATTTTTCAAGCACTTTACTCGTTTGATGGTCATAAAGCATATGCCAGTCAGGTTGGAATGTTGCTCGGTTATCGAGGAAAGTCTCCTCATGCGCCATTGAATTCAGAAGTTGGCCGATACGCAAAGAGAATAGCAAAATTTTATGAGGTTGAATTTACAGAAAGAAGCCAAAGAAAGTACAAATACTGGGATTTGTTTTTCAACGGTTGGGAAGAAGGAAGATATTTTGTTTGGCAGTTAAAATCAGAAATTGCAGATGCTCTCAAAGAATGTAAATTAACAGGCGAGCTTCAATATGCCGAGGAAATTATAACTGAAGAAAAAGGAATGTTTACTGAAGGCGCAAAAAAAACAATTACGGTAAATTCATACGAACGAAATCCAAAGGCACGAATGTTGTGCATTGAACATTGGGGGCATTCTTGTTCTGTTTGTGGGTTAAATTTTCAGACAATGTATGGTGATATGGGAATCGGGTTCATACATGTACATCATTTAGCGCCGATATCTCAAATAAACGAATCGTACCAAGTAGACCCTGTTGAAGATTTACGACCTGTATGCCCCAACTGCCATTCGATGCTTCATATATTGAATCCCCCTTTGACTATATCGCAACTAAAAGAAATTGTGAATGTTAACAGAAAACAGTAAAACGACCCCAACGACTGGGCCGAAGAAGTCGGCAACCCGCGCTACATCCTCGATTTGCTCTTGAGCGTTATCGAAGTGAGTTTGCGGGCGGTGGATATTGTGGGGGGGGGGGTTGCAGGGGTGGAATTCGAGTAGTCATATGGCCCCATTAGTGCGAACCGCATTTATTTGATCCGTTGAACAAAGCGAAGGCTATAAAATAGAAAGGGGCAAGGGGATAAAAACTCATGGAAACAATCCTTCAACAACAATCCTTCTGGATCGCCGTCATCGTCGCCGTGTTCGCCATCGTGGCCATCTTCGCCGTCAGAAGATATCGAAGCGGCATCAAAATGG
>JAABTM010000391.1 GCA_011389855.1 Desulfobacteraceae bacterium | reverse complement strand
CCTCACCTTCGGCGGCGAGACCGCCCTCCTCGGCCAGTGGTGCGACCGGTTCGGAATTCCCCCCCGGACGTGCATCCCCACGGAGGACGCCAGTTGCCTCCGGGACATCCTCAACGAGGTGGCAGGCGCGTGCCTGTCCGACCATTTCGCCCGCCTGGCGCCCGACTATCCGGTCTTCCCGTTTTTCATCCCCGGCGACCAGCGGGGCCGCATTCTCCGGGATGTCCTCCGCCACCTGGCCGGCGCGCCACCGACCAACGGCGGCCGGGCGGTCCTCAAGGCCCTTGGTCTCCTGAACAACGGGATGGTGGATCCCCTGGGGTCGCCCTATGCCGTCGAGATCCTCGACGCACTGGACAACGCGCCGTCTCCGAAGATCCTCCGGCGTTCGCAGCTGATTTCCGAAGGGGCCGGCCGCGGGTATTTCGCCCCCGACCGCATCCGCCTGGAGCCCGAATGGACGATGGCGATCCTGGGGAGTCTCCTCCACGCCGGGGAGATCGCCCTGATCATCGGCGGCGACCGTTACACCGGCGACCGTCTCTCCGAACTCGCCGCCCTGCCCGCCGACGATCTTATCGCCTTCGAGGCGGTGGAGCGGCTGCCGGGCTGGAATCGCCATGCGCTCCACACGCTGTGCGCCCATTTCGGCCTGCCCGGAAAAAGCGCCCTCGACCTGGCAAGGGGGGCGGCCGACCCCGCCCGGAAACTGTTCAGCGCGGCCGCGGAACTGCGGCGTCGGATGAACGCCGCCGCAGAAACAGCGGGGGAGGGGATCCTCTTCTGGGGAGAACCGCTGCTGGGCCGGGACCGGACCAGACAGAACCAGGCCGATCTGGAAGCCGCCCTCGATTTTCTGGATGCACTGACCCGAAACCCGGAGCCCGGAGCGGTCCGGGAATTTGTTTCGGATGCCGACCGCATGTCGGGCCTCTCCAGGGGCGCGGCGGTTCTGGCGGAGGTAGAGGAATTGACCGACCTGATCCACAAACTGTGCGATCTCGTCGGCTTCATGTCCGCGGCGGAAGCGATGCTGCCGTCGGATCACCCCTGGACGAGCGCCGTCCTGGAGGCCCGGAGGATTCTCCGCCGGGAGATGGCCGATCCTAAACAGCGCCGCCGGCCGGACTTCGCCCGGGAGGTGCGCGACGGCCTTGCCGAACGCCGGGACGCCTTTATCGATCTCTATATCGCCGCCCATGACGCAGCCGAAGCGGCCCCCTCCCAAACCTCCTGCCGTTCTTTAAAGCGGGACGACCTGCGCCATTCTCCGCTTTGCCCCCATTGCCGGTTCAAATTATGGGAAACGTGACGCCGGCGGTCAGATCATCTCGCGGATCTTGAGCAACCGCTCTCCGGCGGCTTCCAGCGTTTCGGGCCGTTTGGCGAAATGGAACCGGATAAGGTGGTTCACCGGTTCGTGGAAGAAGCTCGATCCCGGTACGGCGGCGACCCCCGCTTTTTCGGCCAGCCGCCGGCAGAAGGCGACATCGTCGGTCACGCCGAATTCCGACACATCCACCAGCACATAGTAGGCCCCCTGGGGCGCGATATACGACAGGTTCGCCCGGTCCAGATACCCCAGGAAGATGTCCCGCAGTTTCGTGTACCACGCCCGGAGTTCATCATAATACCGCTGAGGAAACTCCAGGGCCGTGACCGCCGCCTCCTGCAAGGGGGCCGCCGCGCCCACGGTGAGAAAGTCGTGGACCTTTTTGGCCCCTGCAATCACCTCGCCCGATGCGATCACATACCCCAGCCGCCACCCCGTCACCCCGTAGGTTTTGGACAGGGAGGAGCAGGAGATGGTCCGCCCGAACATCCCCTCCAGCCCGGCGATGTAGGTGTGGGACCAGGGCTCGTAAACGATGTGCTCGTACACCTCGTCGGTGACCACGAAGGCGTCGAATTCCCTGGCCAGGCCGGCGATGACCCCGAGTTCGTCCTTTGTGAAGACCTTGCCGGTGGGGTTGGAAGGATTGCAGAGCACCAGGGCCTTGACGCCGGTCTCGAAGGCCCTCCGCAGCTCGTCGGGATCGAAGGTGAAGTCGGGCGGCCGGAGATGGACGTAGACCGGGGTCGCGCCGGTGAGGATGGCGTCGGCGCCGTAGTTTTCGTAGAACGGCGAAAAGACGATGACCCGGTCGCCGGGGTTGCAGGCGGTCATGAGGGCCGTCATCATGGCTTCGGTGGAACCGCAGGTGACCACGATGTTTTCGTCCGGGTCCAGATCGAGGCCCATCCACCGGCTTTGCTTTCTGGCCAGGGCCTCCCGGAACCGGGGCGCGCCCCAGGTGACGGCGTACTGGTGGAAGCCGTCGTCCAGGGCCTTATGAGCCGCCGCCACCAGCTCCGGGGGCGGGTCGAAGTCTGGGAATCCCTGGGAGAGATTGAGGGCCCCGCAGGCGTTGGCCACCCGGGTCATCTCCCGGATGACCGATTCGGTGAAATGGTCGAGGCGTGAGGCGATTTTGGGCATGGAAACGCCTTTCTATATTGGACGCAGGGGCGAAACATTTTTCGCCCCCACAGGGTTGTCAGGCCGCCCGGATCACCGACTCGATCCGGCGGAGGTCTTCCAGCGGAATATGGCAAAGGATGTGGTGCCCCGGCCCCACCGGACGCCAGGGGGGCGTCTCCTTCTCGCAGACGGCGCCGCCGTCCGGGAGCATGGACCGCCGGGGGCATCGCGTATGGAACCGGCAGCCGGAGGGCGGGTTGAGAGCCGACGGCACGTTGCCGATCAGCCGGATGTGCTTCTGTTCGGCATCGGGGTCGGGGATGGGCACCGCCGAGAGCAGGGCCTCGGTGTAGGGATGATAGGGCGGCGCGTAGATGGTTTCGGCCGGCCCCAGTTCCATGAGCTGCCCCAGGTACATGACGGCCACCTCGTCGGAAAAGAACCGGACCACGCTCAGGTCATGGGCGATGAAGATGAGGGTGGTGCCGAAGTTCTTTTGGATATCCAGCAGCAGGTTGAGCACCGCCGCCTGGACCGAGACGTCCAGGGCCGACACCGGCTCGTCGCAGATGACCAGATCGGGCCGGCTGGCCAGGGCCCGGGCGATCCCCACCCGCTGTTTTTCCCCGCCGGAGAGCTGGCGCGGATACCGGTTGTAGTAGCTCTTCCCCAGCCGGACGGCCCGGAGGAGCCGGACCACCTCGTCGTAAACCTCGTCCTTGGGCACGGTCTTGAACCGGCGGATGGGCCGGGCGATCTGCTTGCCCACCGGATAAGAGGGGTTGAGGGTGGCGTCGGGATTCTGAAAGACCATCTGCATCTCCTGGATGACCCGTTGCTCCCGGCTGGAGACCGGCTCTCGGATGTCGATGCTCAAAAACTCCGCGTCCCCGCCGGTGATGCGCTCCAGGCCGATGACGCCCTTGACCAGGGTCGACTTGCCGCACCCCGATTCCCCCACGATGCCCAGGGTCTTTCCCTTGGACAGAGTCAGGGAGATGTCGTCCACGGCCCGGACGAACTGGGGTTCCGCCATGCCGAAAATGCTCGCGAGGGACCGGGATTCCTGCTCGTAATAGACCTTGAGCCCCTCCAGGGCGAGCAGGGGGGCGGGCGGCGCTTCCTCGTGCGCTTCCCGGACCACCTTGATCTTGACGGGGGCTTTTTCGGTCCGGCGCCGGAGGACCTTTTCGGCGAAGAAGCAGCGGGCCACATGATCCGGCAGCACCTCCATGAGGCCCGGACGGGACTGGACGCACCGCTCCGCCGCGAAATCGCACCGGGGTTCGAAAACGCAGGCGTCCCTGGGCCGGTCGATGATGGCCGGCACCCGGCCGCGGATGGGATTGAGCTGGGAACCCGCCTTGTCGGTCCCCAGTTTCGGCACGCAGCTGAGGAGCCCCACGGTGTAGGGATGGGCGGGGCTCCGGAAGATCTCCCCCACTTCGCCCTTCTCCACCACCTCGCCGGCGTACATGACGCAGAGCTTGTCCGAAACCCGGGCCACCACCCCCAGGTTGTGGGAGATAAAGAGGATGCCGGTCCGGAATTCGTCCTTGAGTTCCTCCACCAGGTCGAGGACGGTGGCTTCGACGGTCACGTCCAGGGCGGTGGTGGGTTCGTCCATGATCAGCAGGGCCGGCTCGTTGAGCATGGCCATGGCGATGACCACCCGCTGCTGCTGGCCGCCGGAGAGCTGATGGGCGTAGCGGTCCATCACCCGCCCGGCGTCGGGCATGTGGACCCGGTTGAGCATGTCGACGCACCGCTTTCGGGCCGCGTCCCAGGTGATGTCGCGATGGGCCGTCAACACCTCGGCGAGCTGCTCGCCGATGCGGACCGTGGGGTTGAGG
>JAABTM010000390.1 GCA_011389855.1 Desulfobacteraceae bacterium | reverse complement strand
GGAGCCGTGGGGCTCATGTTTCACGCCATCGGGGCCAATACCTTTATTATCGTCCGGATCATGGAGCCGTTTTGGTTGGTGGCGGGGATGGTGGCGGTGATCGGCTTGAATCGTGATTTAGGTGATTTTTATGATGCCCATGAAATCAACAATTATAGAACATCATAAAAATCAAATGAATCACAGTTCAGACGGTCTGGCCATTGTCCATCGCAACCTGTCCCTTTTGGCCAAAGCGCTGGAACTGTCCCGTCTGTTCTCGGTGGAAAATCTTTCCGTCATGGCCCTTCAGGGAATGACCGTCGTCCGGGCTTATCAACATCCCGGGTTGCGTCCCATGGAAGACATCGACCTGCTGGTTCGCCCGAAGGATATGGATCGGGCCAGACAGGTATTGGAAAAATCCGGTTTCAGGTCAAGGCCCCTTTACCCGGACCTGTTGGAAAAAGAGGGGGTTTTGCTGGATGTCCACACCCATCCCCTTAATCTGGATCGCATCCGGAGCCGGCGGTTTTTGTTCCCGGAGGATGTCTCGCCGCTGTGGTCCCGGGCCGTCCCGTTTTTCGACGGCGAGGCGGGCGGGTTGCTGCAACCCGACCGATGGGACAATTTCATTCTGCTTTCCGCCCATGCTTTGAAGCACAGCTACAGCCTGGAAAAATGGCTTGTGGATCTTAAAATTATCATGGCCGGTTGGCGGGAGGATGATGCGGATTGGGCGGAATTGATCCGACGGGCCCGGTTCTGGCGGCAGGAGCGGCCGGTGCTGTATGGGCTGATGCTGGTGGAGGCGATGTTGGGGGAGCGGATGCCGCGAGGCGTTCTGTCGGGACTGGGGGTTGAACAATTGACGGTTGTGGAAAAACGAATTCTTCGGATGAAAGCGGCTGGGTTTGCGTCGGATCGGCTGTGCATGGCGCTTTGGTTTTTTATGATTGAAGGATGGGGCCGGCGGTCGCGGTTTTTGTGGGAGACTGTTTTTCCCGGACGGGCGGTCATGGGTCAGGTGAGGGGGCGGCGGGCTGAAAGTTTGGTGGCGGCGGATTATTTGAGACGGGGTATGGAGGCCATCAGCCTCGCATCCGGCGACATGGCGACGTTATTTCGATTCGAGCTTTTCAACAAAAGGCGGCAAGCCGGCGTCAAAAAAAAGCCGGAAAGGCCGCCGGATGCGCCATTGTCCTGAAACCGCGTCGAATCGACCGATGAGCGTTTGTCCCATCATCAGGTGGAACCGGGTTCCCGTTTTCGCAGGGTAGAGGACGATCCGGGGACGCAGGTTTTCGGGCAAGAGCCGGGTGAAAGGCGCGTTTGCCGACAGGCGGCGATACAAAGGCGATAGAACCGGGGTTGCAATTCTCAGCAGCCGGTTGAATAGTTGGGTGAGAATGCCCGTCAGGCGGCCGACGTTCCCGCCGGCCACAGGCCGCCATCGACCGTTTCGCCAGACGGAGACGACTTGGCCCTGGATGTCCGGTCGCCGCAGCCGCCAGGGATCAGGGGCGGGGGCGTTGTCTCCTTGGGTCCGAATGCCTGTGGATGTCGACTGATGGACCCGATGGACAATATACCGGGCCTGGTTCGCGTGGCGGAATACAATCACATCGCCAACCCGTAATGGCCGTTGGTTAAAATGCCGGATATCCAGCAGGTCCATTTCCCGCAACGTCGGGGACATGCTGTGCCCCGAATGTCGGAGATGCATTTTAGATCGATGTATTGTCATCCCGATCTTCTCCGCCGATGTCGATCACCTTTTCGATTTCTTTCCAGAAGGGGCCGTCCGGGCTGATGTCAAGACGATAACAGGGGATGGCTTTTGCCAGTTCGCAGCAGTTTTTAAAACGGCGGCGGCGAAATTTTATCCTTTCCGATTTTTCCATTTCCCACAAGATGCCGGCGCAAACTTGCTCGGAAGATTTGTCCAACGCGCCGGCCGAATCGGGTGGTACAAGCAGGGTCACGGCATCTTGTGGGCAGCGGGCCAGAAAAAATAGGTTTGTCAATGGAATGCCGCGCTGAACATCCCATGTTCCGCCTGTCTTTTCGCCCATGAACCTGCTCCATGTGGGCCAGGGATGTGCCCGATATTGCCCGGGCCCTGTGTGAGCAATAAGGGTTTGGTCATCTGAAAGCGGTTTCCAATGGGCAGGCAGTCGATTGATGGCGGTCGTCTTTCCGGTTCCCCCCGCTCCTGCGAGTATGAGACCTTTTCCTCGAATTTCTACACAACCGCCATGCACCAGGAGTCCGCCGCGCAGGGTGGATTGGAAAGAGAAAAACATGGAAAGTCGAGATAATTGGGTGGCCAGTAAATCCGGTTCTTCGGATGAGTTCAAATGGATGGTGGGACCATGAAGTGCAAAACCAGTTTTTTGACCATCCGTTCTTATTTCAATGGGCAGGCCGCCCATGCCATCTGATTCCAGATTCATGGCAGAAGTCAATTGGCGGATGATTCGGGCCGCCCCTTTGTCTTTTGGGGTGATCCTCCATTGACAACCATCCGTGAGGGTCAGTCTCGCCATGGAAAGATATAGATCATGACCATATGAGTTTCATTAGATTTTTCGACGAAATGTTTTGTCAGACTTTCCACCGAACCAGCGGGAGCCCGCATTCGCTTTCCCACCGTTAGAGCAATTACCCGAACTCGCTTGCCCACCTTTAGAGCAATTACCCGAATTCGCTTGCCCACCTTTAGAGCAATTACCCGAATTCGCTTGCCCACCTACATTGCAGTTGCCTGGGTTTGCTGCGTTGCCTAGTTTGCAATCTTTAACATCACTGCCAACGTCGCATTTTTGTTTTCCATCGCCAGCGGCGATTTCGCCTAGTGGCATCACTACCGGCTTCTCGTATTTATCTTTTTTACCGGAATTTTTCGACATGGCCTTACCTGTTTTGCTTGTATGTTGACAATCGTCTTGTTTTTGGAAAACGTCCTGCTGCATCAGCCATTTCACAAAACCAGAACGGCGACCAAAGGTGATGGGTGCGATAATAGTTCTGGGCGATGCAAGAGCCGAAACATCGATATTTCATGAGACAGTCGGTACAAATACCTTCCAATCGCTCCGGCAAACCGTCTCGGAGAGTGGATAGGATGGCATGATTTTGCCATGTATGAGCTAATGCGTCTTTTCCCGTTTTGCCGAAAATCAGTTCCGGCACATGCTTGCCGATGCCGCAAAGCGCGTAATGGCCGCCCGGTGTAAGCCCGAGAATATGTCGAATGTTGCAAATATGGCAGCCATTGTCATCCTTGATTCGGCTGAGAGAATGAAATGCAGGTGGATAATCGAAAATAAGGGAAAGAGCGGTTTTGTTTGCTAAATTCTTTTCAACATAACGGCCGGTTTCAATGATTTTATCGATCGTCATTTCTGGATTGCACTTCTTGCCCTTGGCTACGGGCTGGACGATATTGAATTTGACTGACGAGGCGCCTAAGCACTTCGCCAAATGCGCCATATCGTTGATTTGGTCTGCGTTGGAGCGCATGAGAGTGAAAATAATCTGAGGGGCAAGGGCCAGAGATGCCAGATGTTCGACAGCTTGACACGCTTTTTGAAAAGATCCCGGAACGCCCCGTATCGCTTCGTGAGTCCCGGCGTCCGCCCCGTCAATGCTGACGGAAACAAATGGCCCATTACAGGTATCGGCGATCCGCCTGGCAATCTCCCGGTCGCAAAGGGTCCCATTGGTTTCAATATTGAGCCCCAAGTCATGTTTCCGAATGATCTTTAGAAAATCCGGAAACCGGGGATGGAGCATCGGTTCCCCGCCGGTGAGTTTGACTGTGGAAAGCCCTAAGGGAATGGCCTCCTTCACCGCTTGTTCAAACGCCTCCACCGCCAAAACCGGGTATTTACTCCCCTCCGGGTCGAACCCGGGCGCCAGCCAGCAATGGCGGCAGGCCAGGTTGCAGCCTTCGGTCAGGTAGCAGTAGAGCTGGCTCAGGCTGTATGGGGTATCGCTCATGCTGATGTTTCCTCCGGCAACCGCCCGCCGGTTTCAAGATACCGCCGCAAACAAGCATCCGGGCTCGGTTGATCCACCTTTCCCGTCAAACTGTAAGCCAAACCGGGGCAGTTGCCGGTGCAGTATGGCAAATATGCGCAATCCTTGCAAAAATCGAATTCCTCCAGAGATGTCTCCCGGCGTTTCCGAAGGCCGTCGAGGACGGGGCTGTTTTGCCAAACATCCGCCAGCTTGTCCTTATTAACGAGTCCCATGGTCAAATCCGCCAACATGCTGCACGGAATGTAGGCCCCATCCGCCCGGACGGCGATCTTACTCCATGCGCAGCCACAGCCGGTAAGAT
>JAABTM010000389.1 GCA_011389855.1 Desulfobacteraceae bacterium | reverse complement strand
GGGGCGCGGTCCACGAGGCGGTGGTCATCGCCGATTCGCTGGGGGCGGTGTCCGACATCAAAAAACGGATCTCCGGGAAGATCAAAAAGCTCGACGCCGACCCGCCCCTGGCGGTGCTGGACTGGAACGATCTCATGCCGGGGCTGATGCAGGCCATCAAGCTGGATCTCATCGGCGGCCTCATCTTCTGGGGCATCCTGATCATCGTGGTGGCGTTCAGCATCCTGAACACCTTCCTCATGGCCATCTTCGAGCGGACCCGGGAGTTCGGCGTGCTCATGGCCATCGGGACCCGGCCGGGCCGGTTGACCCGGCTGCTGCTGACCGAGTCGGTCTTCATGACGTTCATCGGCGCGGCCTCGGGCATCCTCATGGGATGCCTCGTCACCCTGTTTTTCCAGTCCCACGGCATCGACCTGGGCAGCGCCAACGAAATGCTGCGGCAGTACGGCATCTCCGGGCGCATTCATCCGAAACTGTCGGTGGTCACGGCTTTGCTGGGGCCGTCCCTGGTGTGCGGGATCACGCTGCTGACGGCGCTTTACCCGGCGTTGCGGGTCCGGCGGTTGACGCCGGTGGAGGCGATGCGGCATGTTTGACCTGCAGGGCGATCCTTATGTTGAGATTACATCGAAAAGGATCGCGTCATAATCCCACTCTTTCAAGAAACAGGATATCAAAATGAAAAATTTACAGATAACCGCCGACCCGGCGCCGTTCGAGCAAGACGCTGACGGCATTTTCAGAGTTGGCGGCACGCGCGTCACGCTCGATTCGGTGATCACCGCATTCACGGAAGGCGCCACCGCCGAGGAAATCGCGCAGCAGTATCCATCTTTGGATCTTGCCGAAATTTATTCCGTGATCGGGTATTACCTGCGCAGACGCACCGAAATCGACGAGCATCTAAAGATTGGACGCAACCAGGCGGCAATCGTCAGAAAACAAAATGAACTCCGATTTCCGCCACATGGCATCCGGGATCGATTGTTGGCGAGACGAGTTAAACAATCGGGATAACGCATGCTTCAATTTCTTGCAGACGAAAATTTCAACAACGATATCGTCAGGGGAATACTGCGCCGAAATCCCGAGTTTGACATCGTGCGTGTCCAGGATATCAGGCTATCTGGTGCGGATGATCCGACCGTCCTCGAGTGGGCAGCGCAGGAAAATCGGATTCTTTTAACCCATGATGTCAGAACCATCACCCGATATGCCTACGAAAGGGTTGTCTCCGATCAAAAAATGCCAGGCGTGTTTGAAATCAGCCGCAGTACCCCGATTTCGACGGTCATAGAGGATATCCTTCTCATAGCGGAATGCAGCCTCGAAAATGAATGGGAAGGACAAGTCCGGTACTTGCCGCTGAGATGAATCGACAAGCGCATGGTTTGAATCGGAAGATCGAATGAACGACCGCCAACGCTTAAAAAAAATCCTCGACGAAGTCGGTCCAAAACGCATCTGGCGGCCTGTTTACACCCCGGATGACGAATTGCTGGTCCAGGGTATCGGCGAAAAATGGGACGGGCTGCTCAACGTCCTGGACAAGCTCGATTTCAAGGACAAAACCGTCGGCGATCTGGGATGTAATTTCGGATACTACTCCTTTGTGATCAGGGAGGCCGGGGCCCGGAACGTTCTGGGCATCGACAGCGACGAGCGGGTCATCGAGGGTGCGGAAATTCTGAAACGGCTGTACAACGTCGAAGGGGTCTCGTTCCAGACGGCGGATATCGCCGTTTTGACCGACGCTGATCGCTTCGACATGGGCATCATGATCGATTTCATCGGCAAAGAGATGGTCAAAAACGGGATGATCGACACCTTTCTCGACGTGATCGCACGCATGTCGAAAAACGAGATGATCCTCACCGTTCGGCCCGATTACAAAGTCAAAAAGCATCTGGACGGCGATTTCCAGGGGCTCATCGAGCGATATTCAGACCGGTACGTCCGGGGCAAATATTTTTACAACCTTGACTACATCCGCGACCGTTTCGCTCTTCCGATCTAAATGGAGATCCTGTCCACGGAAGCCTGGGAGTTCGAGGGGAAAATCGCGGTTTATTTTCGCCGAAAAATCTGAAAATGAAAAAAGGACAAGATCCCAATCAACCCATATGGACCAAAAAGCAGGATAGCGAAATGCCACGATCGTCATCAATTGGACCTGAGCCCTTTGCAGGGAAACGATAGAGCGGCCGAAAACCAACGGAAGAAAATATGTCCGAAAAAATTTCCATGATAATAATCCCAAAGTCAGGAGATAGAAATGAAGAGAATTGTTATAAGAATTAATGATGAATCAAAATATCATCTTTTAACCAGTTTATTAGAAGAAATACCATTTGTTAAGATTGAAGATGCCGGCGTTTCCAAAGAGGATGCGAAAAGAATGACCGAGTTGCCAAAATCAATTTTAAACCCTATTAAAATTAATAATTTCAGGAAATTTAGCAGGGATGAACTTCATGAGCGAAAGACCCTTCATTGACACAAATATTTTGGTCTATGCTTTCATTGAAAACAATGAAGCAAGACATGACATCGCCGTCAGACTCATTAACGATTTGATGGGAAAAGAAGTCTTCATCAGCATACAAGTCATGAGTGAAATTTATTCCGCCCTTTCCAAAAATGGGATTGAACATGACGCGATAACTAAATATCTCTCGGAACTTGACGAGAGTATGAATATCCAACCAATAGAATATGGAACAATTGTGAAATGTCTCTTTTTGAAAAAAAGATATGCTTATTCATACTGGGACAGTCTGATTCTCGCATCATCTTTAGAAACCGGCTGCACAGTGGTCTATTCCGAGGATATGCAACATGGTCAGTTGATTGAAAATACGCTTACGATCAAAAACCCTTTCCAGCCTGACAATATACAAAAGCCGAACATCAAGCGATAGAGCCCCCTTATGCACCTCCAACTCGCCTGGCGCAATCTCTGGCGCAACCCCCGGCGGACGGCCATTATCCTGGTGGCCGTCGTCGTGGGCGTTTGGGCCATGGTCTTTCTCGGGGCGCTGATGCGCGGCATGGCCGACGGCATGGTTAAAAACGCCATCGACACCCTGACCGGGCACATCCAGGTCCATCACAAAGGCTTCCGGAGCGACCCGGTCATCGACAACCGCATGGACGACCCGCAACGCGTGTTCGCGGTTCTCAATAGTCAACTGCCGCCGGACGCCCGATGGTCGGCCCGGGTGCGGGTCAACGCCGTGGTCAACAACGCCCGCCACACCGCCGGCGTCACCTTTGTCGGCATCGATCCCGAGGCTGAATCCGCTGTCTCCTTCATCGGACCGAAAACCATCCGGGACGGCCGGCATCTCCGGCCGGACGATACGAACGCGGCGCTGGCGGGGCAAGCTCTTGTCGACGATTTCCAAACCCGCCTGGGCCACAAGCTGGTGGTCATGTCCCAGGATACGGAAAACGAGGTCGCTTCCAGGGCTTTCCGGATAGAAGGGATCTTCGGGACCGAACTAGAGGCCGCGGAAAAGGGGTTTCTTTTTGTCAACAAATCCTCGGCCCAGGAGATGCTCAAACTGGGGGACGGCATCACGGAAATCGCCGTGATGCTGGCCGACCGTAAAGCGGTGGACGCCGTCGCCGAAGATCTCCGGGCCGCGTTGCCGGACAATTACACGGTCCACACCTGGCGGGAGCTGCTCCCGGCCATCACCGGCTACCTCGACATTTTCGACGGGTTCATGTACCTCTGGTATCTCATCATCTTCATCGCCATGGGATTCGGCATCGTCAACACCCTTCTCATGGCCGTTTTCGAGCGGATGCGGGAATTTGGGGTCCTCAAGGCCCTGGGAATGAAACCATGGTGGATCGTCCGGGGCGTGCTGACGGAATCCTTCCTGCTCCTGGCCATCGGCCTGATCCTGGGCAACCTCCTGTCGCTTCTCAGCGTCTGGGCACTGAGCGGACACGGCATCGATCTGTCGGCCTTTTCCGCCGGCACGGATCTGGCCGGCATCTCCCGGATCGTCTACCCCGTGCTCGAATCCCGGGACCTGGCCGCCGCCAACCTGGTGGTCTTCGCCTTGGGATTGCTCATCAGCCTTTACCCGGCGGTCAAGGCGGCGCGGTTCACGCCGGTGGAGGCCATGGCGCATACGTGAAAAATAGTGGATAGTGGATAGTGGATAGTGGATAGTGGATAGTGGATAGTGGAGGAACGATTCATGCCCATCGTGGAGTGCAAAGATATCCGCAAAACCTACCAGCAGGGCGACATCGAGGTTCACGCCCTCCGGGGGGTCGATCTTTCCGTGGACAAGGGCGGATTCATCGCCCTGGCCGGGA
>JAABTM010000388.1 GCA_011389855.1 Desulfobacteraceae bacterium | reverse complement strand
GCCTCCCCCTGCCCCGGGGACAAATCGCACGGGGCGGGGTGAGCGTGGTGCGGGGGCTTTTCGACGAATCTCCCGAAGCGGCGCCCGTTCCCCAACCCGTCCGCGCCCTGGGCGACGCGGACCGGGCCGAACTGGCGTCGGCCCGGGCGGTCTACGAGGATCTGCGGCGGCAGAGCCCGGTTGGCGATCCCCTGCCCGATCTCTACTACCTGAGCGCACTGGCCCGGCACGAACAGTTCGGCGAGATGGGCCGGATCATCGACCGGCTGCGCCGGATCCACGGCGACATCCCGGCCCTGGAAAAGTGGGACGTTTGGGTGCGTGAAAATTACCCCGTCCGCGTCAGCTTCTTCATGCTCGAGCCGGACGACGCCTGCCGCCAGGGTCCAGCCTGCTTCGGCCTGGGGGATATGGGCTATTTCAAGAAATCCGGCCCTTGCCCGGTCTCCGAATTGCCCCAGCGGGACATCCGGACCGGCGACATCCTGACCTTGGCCCTGGCCAACACGTCCAACACCGTCTACTATGCCTACATCGTCAATGTCGATCCCTCCGGGAACGCCGATATTCTGTTTCCCGAATCCTTCGGCGACCCCTACGCCGCCCGCCTGGCCCCCGGAAAGGTGCTGGACCTGTTCCGGGACGCCGGGATCGGCCTGATGCCCGCGGAACCGGGCCGGGAGACCATCCGCGTTCACCTCGGCGCCGAGCCCCTGAAAAAACCGGACCGGAAACGGCTGAAAGCGGGCGGGACCGACGACATGACCACCATCGAAGCCCGTGCCCGCATATCCAAGAGGAAATCATGATACAACGCATCATCGGTTCATTTCTGACAGTTCTGTTTCTGACCGTTTTTCTCGCGGGAACCGCCGCCGCCCAATTAACGGCGGAGGAATTTTTGAACGAATTTTCCCAGGCCGTCCGCGACAAGGATTTCGACAAGGCCGATCCGGCGGTCAAGGCCATGCGGGAGAAAAACCGCCTCTACCGGGAGGGCCAGGAGGCGATGCTGGCCGCCGACTACGGGGCCGCCATCGAGAAATGGAAAGAAGGACTGGCCATTGCCCGGTCCGGCGGCAACCAGCGGGTCGCGGCGGCCTTTCTGAGCAACCTGGGGACGGTTTACGACACCCTGGGCCGGCGTGGAGACGCTTTGAACAGCTTCCTGGCGTCGCTTTCCATCAACCGGAAAGTCGACGATCTCTGGGGCCTGGGCGCCGACCTGAGCAACGTCGGGGTCATCCAGCTCCACATGGGCCAGTACGGGGACGCCATGAAAAACCTGGAGGAGGCCCTGAAAATCCACCGTGATCTGGGCAACCGGCGGGGCCAGGCCGCCGCCCTGTCCAACATCGGGCTGATCCATCAGAACCTGGGTCGATACGAAAAGGCGCTCTCCTACTACAACCGGGCTCTCGCCCTCAAAAAAGAGACCGGCGACCTCGGCGGCGTCGGCCTGGTGCTCTCCAACATCGGCGTCATCCACCACAACCTGGGCCAGTACGAAACCGCCCTCGAACACTACCGGCAGGCACTGACCCTTCATCAGGACATCGGAGACCGGCGCGGGGAGGCCCGGGATCTGTCCAACATGGGGCTGATGCACAACAACCTGGGGAACTACGAAGAGGCATTGGAACACTATGAAAAGGCCCTGACCATCCGGCGGCTCATCGGCGACCGGCGGGGCGAGGGCGGCGACATGGCCAACATCGGTCTGGCCTACCACAACCTCGGCGATCACAACAAAGCCCTGACCCACTACAACAAGGCTCTGTCCATCCACCGGGCCATCGGCGACCGGCGGGGCGAAGGCCGCGACCTTTCCAACATGGGGATGCTCTTCGACAATATGGGCGAGCACGAAGAGGCCGCCGACTTCCTGCGCCGGAGTCTGGAGACCGTCCAGGAGCTGGGCGCCCCGGAATCCATCTGGCGGGCCCACCGGCGGCTGGGCCAGGTGGAGGCCACCCTTTACGAGATCCAGAGCGCCATCGAACACTACGAAGCGGCCCTGTCCACCATCGAGACCATCCGGGAAGAGCTGAGCGCCAAATCGGCGCGGTCCAGCTACATGCGGAGCAAGATCTACATCTACGACGAACTCATCGAACTCCTGGCCGAACGCCACCGACTCGATCCGGGCGCCGGCTACGGCCGCAAGGCCCTGGAGGTTTTCGAGCGGAAACAGGGCCGCCTTTTTCTGGAAGAGATGGGCCGGAGCGGCGCCCGGAACTTCGCCGGGATCCCCGAGGAGATCCTCGAGAAGGAAAACGACCTGATCCGGGAGCGGGCCGGGGTCCGCGACGCCCTGACCCAGGAGCGGTCCAGGCCCCTGGAGACCATGAACCCGGAACGGGTCCGCCGGCTGGAAGCGGAACTGGACGACGTCCTGGACGCCCAGGCGGCGCTGGAGGCGAAAATACGGGAAGAATACCCGGATTACCACGCCATGAAATACCCCAAACCGGTGGATATCGAGACCCTCCAGGCCGAAGTGCTCCGTCCCGGGGAGATCATCCTGGCCTATGACATCCGGACCAACACCGCCAGCGCCTGGGTGGTGAGCCGGACCCATTTTTCCATGCACCCCATCAAGGCCCGAAGATTCCAGATGGAGGATATGGTCGCACAATTCCGGGATTACGGCATCCAGTTGAAGAGCAAGGAACTTCGGGGCATCAAGGTCCGGTTCAAGCCGCCAAAGAAAGTACAACCCTCGGAACCGCCCGATCTTTATCCGATTCTCTTCCCGGCATCCGTCCGGGAGGCCCTGGATATCGCTTCCCGGGACGACACGGCCCGGGTCGGCCGCGGCTGCGCCCACAGCCCGTCCGGCGGCAGCGGCGGCGGCAGCTTAGTCTACGTCGTTCCCACCGGGCCCCTCTACGAACTGCCCCTGGAGGCCCTGGATACCGGCAAAAACAAGAACGGCGGGGCCGATGAAGCGGAGGCCGCCGAAGAGAGTCCCCACTATCTCATTGAAGACCACGCCATGGCCTACCTGTCGTCGGCCTCCCTGCTCAAGATCCTCCGGGACGCCCAGGCCCGGCGGCGGGAACGGCCCGCCCATCCCCTGCTGGCCTTCGCCAACCCCGACTACCAGCAGGAGACCTACGACGCCTTCGTTCCCCTGCCGGACACCGAAGAGGAGGTCAGGGCCATCCGGGAGGCCCTCCATGCGCCGGAGACCTCCGATCCGCTCCAGCTCCGGTCGAAAGCGGCCCGGAGCCGGGTGTTGAAGTTCAACGAAAACAACGCCCTGGACGACTTCCGGTACCTCGTTTTCGCCACCCACGGCATCATGCCGGGCGAAATCGAAGGGATGACCCAGCCGGCCCTGATCCTCTCCGACCCCGACCCCCGGACCGGTGAAGCGGGCTTCCTCACCATGGCAGACGTCTTCGGCCTGAACCTCAACGCCGACCTCATCACCCTGACGGCCTGCAACACCGGCCGGGGCGAGGACGTCCGGGGCGAGGGCGTCATGGGACTGACCCGCTCCTTTATGTTCGCCGGCGCCCCCGCCATCACCGTCACCCTCTGGTCGGTGGAATCCGAATCCATCAAGGAAATCAACGTGGGCATGTTCAAAAACCTCACGGCCAATATGAGCCGGGCCCACGCCCTTCGGGAGATCAAGCTCCGGATGATCCGGGGGAAGGAAAAGGGGGCGTGGACCCATCCGTTTTACTGGGCGCCGATGGTGCTGTTTGGGGATGGACGGTAAGACGGTCCGCCATTGCCGCGCGGGAGTGAACTCCCCCGCTACTATGTGTCGTCCCTACGGGACTAAAATTGCAAAAAATGTCCTGTAGGGACATCATAAAATAGCGTGGGGATTCATCCCCTCGCGGCAAAAGGCTATTGATATTCATCAGCCGATCTGTTTTAATCGATTATCGTTCTCACCTTTCTGAACAGTGTTTTTTAATCGCGGCAAGTCCCAGGGAGGGTCTTTTTTATGCTTCAAAAATCCCCGGCCCCATCCATTGAACGCCTTCACGATCTGGAAAAGCGGATCGCCTGGCTCGAAGCGGAAAACGCGAGGCTTCGCGGTGACAGGAACGGCTTCGCGAAGGACATCTCCCAGCGGAAGGAGACGGAAGCGGCCCTGCGGGAGAGCGAAGAAAAATTCCGGCTGGCGTTTCAAACCAGCCCGGATTCCATCAACCTGAACCGGCTGTCCGACGGGCGCTATCTCGACATCAACGAGGGGTTCACCCGGATCATGGGGTACACCCGGCAGGACGTGATCGGAAAGACCTCCCTGGAACTCAACATCTGGGACGACCCCGAAGACCGGAAACGGCTCGTCGCGGCCCTCCGTGAAAAAGGATGCGCCGAGAACCTGGAAGCC
>JAABTM010000387.1 GCA_011389855.1 Desulfobacteraceae bacterium | reverse complement strand
AAGATGCCATGGTACGGAACCCGGGACGCCTACCTCCAGGAGACGCGACAGAAGCTGCAAGCTCTGGAGCAGGACCTGGAAAAGGCCGAAGCCGCCACCCGGACGATGGTCCGAAATGCCTGGTTTGCGTTCGACGACGCCCGGCGGGAGGCGGCCCTCTACCGGAACACCATCATCTCCCTGTCCAAGGACGCCCTGGACGTCACCAACCGGGAATACGAATCGGGCAAGGTCCCCTTCGCCGACGCCATCGGCGCTTATCAGGACTGGCTGGACGTCAACCTGACGCTCCAGCGGAAGCGGAGTGATATGGGGATCGCGTGGGCGGAGCTGGTGAGGGTTGTGGGGGTGGGTCTAGAGAAATGAAGATCCCGCCCGACCGCGCGGGAGTGAACTCCCACGCTACTATGTGTCGCCCCTACAGGACTGAAATTGCAAAAAAATGTCCTGTAGGGACATCATAAAATAGCGTGGGAGTTTACTCCCGCGCGGCCATATGGCGCATGAAGCAGTCCGAACCATGGGCGGCCGTTTGCGCCATTTTTAATTCGGTCGCCCCTTGATCATTCTTTCAGGACAGGGTATGAGTTGGCCTATATCAGATACAGTAAACCCCGACGGTTGCCGGCGAGCCGGCGGACGACGACGGCTTAACTGATGCCGCGCCCACGCCCAACGCGGGGACCATTCACGCGCTGGTGACGGCGGCCGAGTTCAACCGGGGCGGGTTTCAGGTGACGGCGTTGTCGGATATTGTCTGGCAATACACCAAAAACCTCGTGGGCGATGTGGACGATTCAGGGTTGAAGCTGCGGCTGGACGAACTGGCGAGGGCTTTTTTCAAGACGGATTTGACCAACGATGGCAAAACCGACGCCAAAGACGCGCTGGCCTTTGTTCCCACCAAGGCCGAACACCGGGACGCCCTCAATTTCGATTTCCAGATCCTGTCCGAGGAAAACGCGGACGGCCATTCCATCATCGGGGCCTACCACGCCAATTCGCCGGAGACGCTGGCCGGCCTGCTGGAGGAACGGTTTTGGCGGCGGTTGACCCAGGTGCCGGGCGCGGGAATGGCCTATGACAAGGTCAAGGTCCAGGTGGGGGCCTTCGGCCGGGGGAAGGTGACGAGCGACGCCGGGGGCATCGACATCGACTCGGAGCGGGCCGATCCCTCCCAGGATGTTTCGCGGGCCTTTTTCGACCGGAGCGCCGACGGCAACATCACGCTGACCGCCGCGCCCGTCCCGGAGACCGAGATCCTTTCCTGGCGGGGGTGCGACGCGGTGTCCGACGACAAGACCGCGTGCGAGGTTTCCTTGCGGACCGACCGGCTGGTGACGGTTTCTTTCGGATACAAGGAGACGATTCTCAAGGAAGACGTCGTCCTGGTGGACCTGTCGGACGCCGAAGTTGTCGCGAGCGCCGATCAGGTAACGCTGGACGCGACGGCCGGACCCGGCGACGCGGAAATGAAAGCCAAACTGGCGGGTCTGTCAGCAGGCGACATCGTGGTGGGAACCTCCGGCGGCGGTTTCCTGCGCCGGGTGGCTACAGTCCAGAAAATCAGCGACGCCAATTATGTCCTGACCACCGAGGACGCCTCCCTTGAAGACGTGATCGCCCAGGGCACGGCCGCCTTTTCAAAGCAGATGACCCAGTCGGACCTGGACGCCGGCGTCGACAAACGATCGGCCCGGAGCGCGGGCCCGGCGGCCGCCGGGTTCGAGGGGCTCGACGGGGTCCGGCTGCTGCCCTCCGACGACCCGGACAGCGAGGTGTTCACGCTCCAGATCGGCGGCGGCGCGAGGGACGAGCGGGCCACCCTGGGCCTGGAGGACACCCTGAGCTGGGAGGACCCGAAAAGCGGGTTCAGCGTCAGCGTGAAAGGGAAAGTCGAGGTCTCCATCAACGTGGAAACGGGGGTTTCCCTCGGAATATGGCCGCCGGGCGTGGAGTACGTTAAATTCATCCCGGAAGTCGGCGCTTCCGAATCGCTGGAAGTGACGGTTTCCGGCGAGGTGGCCACCGAGGACGGCGCCATCGAAAAACAGATCGGGACCCTTAGTTTTACGCCCATTACGTTTTTCATCGGCCCGGTGCCCGTGGTCATCAAACCGGAAGTCAAGATATTTTTAGGCATGGACGCCAAGGCCGGCGGGGAAATCAAAGCGGGCATCACCCTGAAGCAGGAGGCCCGGGCCGGGATTATATACGACCGGGACAAGGGCGTCGAAACGATCAAAGAGTTTTCCTCTTCCCGCGAAATGACCCCGCCGTCGGCCAGTTTTTACGCCGAGGTCAAGCCCTACCTGAAGACCGCCCCCGTGCTGTATCTGTACGGCGTGACCGGGCCGGGCGTGAATGTGGAAGGCTACCTGAAACTCCGGGGGGAGGCCTCCTACGAGACCTTCTCGGACGACCCGTGCGCGGCCGGCCTCAGTTTCGGCGCCTACGCCGGCATCAGCGCCGGGTTCGAATGGGACCTGGGCAAGGCGAAAAAGCTGGGCGATTGGACCGAGAAAATCAAACTGACGTTTTCCCTGTTCGATAAAGAATTCAAGCTGAAGGAGTGGAATGTGGACGGCGTCTGCGATCCCCTGCCGCCCCTCATGGCGGTGGACGGCGTGGTGCTGTCCATCACCGAAAGCGTCGTGCTGGGCGAGGGCGGCGTATTGGCCGCCGATTTCGTGGTGAACAACACGGGCGAATCGCCCATGGACTGGCGCGCGGATTACCTGGCGGACGGGGTCGTCTCGGTCGACCCCGCCACCGGCGTCCTGGACCCGGAGGCGTCCGTCACCGTGCGCGTTTCGGTGGACACCGACAAACTTGACACGGGCGTTTACGAGAACGCGGTGGCATTCATCAACGAATACGACGAAATGCTCTTGCCGGGCGAGGTGGACGGCTCCACCAGCCGGCCCGTCTCCATCACGGTGACGCCGCCGCCCCTGACCGGACCGGCGCTGGCCGAGCCGGCCATGGCGACGGACGCCGACGGCGAGGTGATCGCTTCCAAGGTGAACCTGAGCTGGAACTATCCCGACGCGGCAACGCTCAAATATGTGGAGGGATACGTGGTCTGGAAAACGCTGGACCCGGATTCGGCCGACGCCTGGGTCCGGGTGGCGGACCTCGCGGACCCCGAAAAAACCGCTTACCAAGTGGCGTGCCTGACGCCGGAAACGACCTGGCATTTCGCGGTGGACGCCTACGGAACGGATGTCGGCACGGGGTATTCGAACATCGTTTCCATTACGACCCCGGCGGTGAGCGGCGGACCGGGGCCGGGCGGGGATTTTACGAATTCGGTGGGGATGACGTTTAATTTGATCCCGGCCGATACGTTTACCATGGGCAGCCCGGAAACAGAGACAGGGTCCTACTCTTATGAACGTCCACAGCACCCGGTGACGCTGGCCCAGGATTTTTACATCATGACCACGGAGGTGACCCAGGCGCAGTGGACGGAGGTGATGGGGAGCAATCCATCCTATTTTGACGGTTGCGGCGGGGATTGCCCAGTGGAAACGGTGTCATGGGACGACATTCAGGAGTTTATCACGGCGCTGAACGCACGCGAAGGCAAGAACTACCGCCTGCCGACCGAGGCCGAGTGGGAATACGCGGCCCGGGCGGGGACGACGACGGCGTTTTACAACGGCGATATAACCGAAACCGGTTGCGGCCTCGACCCGAAACTGGACGCCATTGGCTGGTATTGCGGCAACGCCGATTCCACAACGCACCCCGTGGCGCAAAAGCAGGCGAACGCCTGGGGTCTTTTCGACATGTCCGGAAATGTATATGAATGGGTTGAAGACGACTACCATTCGAGCTATGATGGGGCCCCGACCGATGGCAGCGCTTGGGTGGGTTCGCCAAGAGACCCCAACGCCCACCGGGTCGTCCGCGGCGGGAGGTGGGACCTCTATGCGCAGTACTGCCGCTCCGCATACCGGATCAACTACACCCCGATGACCCTGCGCAACCACATCGGGTTCCGGCTGGTCCTCTCCCCAGGTCGATAGGTCGGCCGATTGTCTTTGAACTGTGATTAAACGTGATTTACATGATGGGCATGATGACCCGAACATTCATGCCCATCACATCAATCACCAGAATCACAGTTCAGACAATCTCACCATGATCAACCCAAAATACAAACACTCCGCCCTCACCGGCAAAATCATCAACTGCGCCATGGCGGTCCACCGCGAACTGGGCAACGGCTTCCAGGAAGTCATCTACCAACGCGCCCTGGCCCACGAGTTCGACCTGCGCCATATTCCCTTCAAACGCGAATACGAAATGCCGGTCTTCTACAAAGACAAACAGGTCGGCAAGCGAAGGGCCGATTTTCTGGTTGAAAACGTGGTGTCGGTCAGAT
>JAABTM010000386.1 GCA_011389855.1 Desulfobacteraceae bacterium | reverse complement strand
TCCCCGCCCCTGGGCCGGGGGCGACGATCCGCCTTTTGTCTCCATCATCGTCCCGGTCTACAACCGGGGAAACGAGATCGGGGAATGCCTGGCGTCGCTTCTGGCGTTGGATTACCCTGAAACCCGTTGGGAGATCATCGTCGTGGACGACGGTTCCACCGACGATACGGTGGAAAAGGTCCGGGACTATCCGGTCCGGCTTTTGAGGCTGCCGCGGAACGAAGGGCAGTCGGCGGCCCGGAATCGCGCCGTGGAAGCCGCTCGCGGCGACATCATCGCGTTCATCGACAGCGACTGCATCGCCGATCCGAAATGGCTGGCCGAATTGACGCCGTACTTCCAGGACGGGCGCGTGGCCCTGGTCGGCGGTTATGTGGATTCATATTACAACCGGACGCGCCTCGATCGATTCGAATCGGTCGGCTCGCCGCTCAATATGGGGGACGAGACCCTCATCGGCGCCGGCGACCGTTCGGTTCTTTACGTTCCGACCTGCAACATGCTGGTTCGGAGGGCGGCCTATGAAGCGGTGGGCGGCCTCGACGCCGCGCTTCGGGTGGGGGAAGATGTGGACCTGTGCTGGCGGGTGCTGGGGGCCGGCCATCGGCTGATGTACGTCCCCAAGGGGCGGGTCAAACACAAACACCGGAACCGCTTCTGGCCGGGGTTTTTACGCCGGTTCGACTATGGCGTTTCGGAACCGGCCCTTTACGCGGCCCATTCCCGGGCCGCCAAGCGGTTTCCCTGGCAGACGGGCGGTCTTCTGTTCCTGGGGTCGGCCGGGTTGGGGTTCGTAACCCAATCGTGGCTGTTTTTGCCGGTCGCGGGCATCGTTCCGGCGGCGGAAGCCGATCTGCGGCGGCGGGGCATTCACCGCGCATGCGGCGCCGCAATGCCGTTGGGATTCCGGGAAATCCTGCGGGCCACGTTGCGGAGCCACCTGCTCCTGGCCTTTTACCTGTCCCATCACATCATCCGATATCACCTGTTGCCGCTTCTGCTGTTGTCGATTCTCCTGCCCCGACTGGCGCCGCTCTTGACTGCGATGATCGTTTTTCCGATCATCGTCGGCTATACGCGGAAACGACCCCGAACCGATCCCCTTTCTTACGGCTTTTTCTTCATTATGGAGCAACTGTTTTACGGCGCCGGGGTCCTTTGGGGGAGCATCCGGCATCGTCATCTGAAATGTTACCGCATCGCGTTCGCCAACGCGGGCTTTCTGAAAAAATCACCGCTGAACATCAGGCCCTGGTTCAGACCTCGGACAGGAATTTTCAAGTGGACGCTCTTTCGCTCAAATACGAAAATCTGAAACGGATTCTCCGGGAGATGGACCGCGTCCTGGTGGCGTATTCCGGCGGCGTGGACAGCACCCTGGTTCTGAAAACGGCCCGGGACGAGCTGGGCGACGGGGTGCTGGCCGTCACGGCCCTGTCGGAAACGACGCCGCGGCATGAGCGGGAGGACGCCGTGCGGCTGGCCCGGGAACTGGGCGCCGAACACCGGCTGGTGGAAACCCGGGAGCTGGACCTGCGGGCTTTTGCTGAAAATCCGAAAAATAAATGTTATATTTGTAAAAAACTGCGGTTCGGACAACTCGTGGACATGGCGGCCGATTCGGGATACGCCGCGGTTATCGACGGGGAGAACGCCGACGACGCGGGAGACTACCGTCCCGGAACGAAAGCGGCCCGGGAGCTGGGGGTCCGGAGCCCGCTGAAGGATGCCGGTTTGGCCAAGGCGGACGTCCGGGAATTGTCCCGGCGGCTCGGCCTGTCCACCTGGAACAAACCCGCCTACGCCTGCCTCGCCTCGCGCATTCCCTACGACAGCCCCATCACGGCGGAAAAGCTCCGGCAGGTGGATGCGGCCGAGGACGCGCTCCGGGGCTTGGGATTTTCCGGTTCCATTCGCGTCCGCCATTACGGCGACACCGCCCGCATCGAACTGGAACCCGAAGACATCCCGGGATTGACCACCGATCCCCTGAGAGGCCGCGCCGTCGAGGCGGTCAAGGCCATCGGCTTCCTGTTCGTAACCCTCGATCTGGAGGGATACCGGCAGGGGAGCCTGAACCGGGCGATTGAGCAGTGGATAGTGGGTAGTGAGTAGTGGATAGTTCCGCCGGTCACAAACCACAAGTCACTACCCACAAGTCACTATCCACTATCCACTACCCACTACCCACTACCCAAAAGGAGACCCCATGGACACCAAATTCTTGAAAGGCCTGCTGGAGCAGGTCCACGCCGGCCGGATGGAACCGGACGCCGCCATGCACGCCCTGAAAAATCTGCCCTTCGAGGATTTGGGGTATGCCCGCATCGACAACCATCGGTGCATCCGCAACGGGGTTCCCGAGGTGATCTACTGCGAAGGCAAGACCCTGGAGCAGATTAAGGGGATCGCCGAACGGATCGCCTGTCATCACGACAACATCCTGGCCACCCGGGCCGGCCGCGAGGTCTACGAGGCGATCCTGGAATTCACCGATGACTGCGTCTACCACGAGATGGCCCGGATCGTCGTGATCAAGCCGAGGGAGGTTGAAAAGAAGGGGCACATCGCCGTGGTCAGCGCCGGCACGTCGGACATCCCCGTGGCGGAAGAAGCCGCCATCACCGCCGAGATACTGGGCAACCGGGTGACGCGGATCTACGATGTGGGCGTGGCCGGCATCCACCGGCTGCTGGCCGTCACCAAGGAACTGTTCACCGCCAACGTGGCCGTGGTGGTGGCGGGCATGGAAGGCGCCCTGGCCAGCGTGGTGGGCGGCCTGGTCTCGTGTCCGGTCATCGGCGTGCCCACCAGCGTGGGGTACGGGGCCAGCTTCGGCGGCGTTGCCGCCCTGCTCTCCATGCTCAACAGTTGCGCCTCCGGCGTTTCGGTGGTCAACATCGACAACGGCTTCGGGGCCGGGTATCAGGCATGCCTGATCAACCGCGTCGCCTTGGCAAATGAAGTTTGCGAAGAAAAAGATGAGACGAACGCCGTCAAACTGGCGAAGGTTTCATAGGAGAAACGTTACATGAACATTGCTTATTTCGATTGTTTCGCCGGGGCCAGCGGGGACATGATCCTCGGAGCGCTATTGGATGCGGGGCTGCCACTGGAGACCTTGCAGTCCGAAATCGCCAAGCTCGGCCTGGATCATTATGAATTGTCCGTTGAAAAGGTCGTAAAAAAAGGCATGGGCGGCAGCCAGGCCGTTGTGTCTGTCGACGAGGATCACCACCATCATCATCACCGGCATCTTCATCACATTCAAGAGATCATCGGCGACAGCGCTCTGAGCGACCGGGTCAAGGGGGACAGCCTCAAGATTTTCCATCGCCTGGCCGAGGCCGAAGCCAAGGTCCACCGGACATCGATCGAGAGCATCCATTTCCACGAAGTGGGCGCCATGGACGCCATCATCGATGTGGTGGGGGCGGCGGCCGGTTTCGCCGCCCTGGGCATCGAGGAGATCCAGTGCTCGCCCCTCCACGTGGGCAGCGGGACGGTGGAATGCGCCCACGGCACGCTGCCTGTTCCGGCCCCCGCCACCATGGAGCTGATCCAGGGGGTCCCCATCTATTCCACCGGGGTGACCGGCGAACTCCTCACGCCCACCGGCGCCGCCATCCTCACCACCCTGGCGTCCGGTTTCGGCCCCATGCCCGCCATGACCGTCGAAAAGATCGGCTACGGCGCCGGGACCTCGGAGCCGGCCATCCCCAACCTGCTCCGGCTCTGCCTGGGACGGGCGCCCGGCGAGGCGGGCGATTACGACGCCGAAAGGATGGCGGTCATCGAGACGAGCATCGACGACATGAGCCCCCAGATCTACGAGCACCTGATGGATCGGGCCCTGGAAATGGGCGCCATGGACATTTTCCTTTCGCCGCTCCAGATGAAGAAAAACCGCCCGGGAACCCTGGTCACGATTATCTGCGCGCCGGACCGGGTCGCCGAGTTTTCCGATCTTTTGATTCGGGAGACCACCACCATCGGGCTGCGGTGGCGGGTGGAAAACCGGATCAAGGCGAAGCGCGACTTTGAAGGGATCGATACGGAATTCGGGTTGGTGAAATTGAAGATCGCCCGGAAAGGCAGAACCATGATCAACCTGACCCCGGAGTACGAAGACTGTAAGCGTCTGGCCCGTGAAAAAAACGTGCCGCTCAAATCGGTGATGGCGGCCGCCTGGGCCGCGGCCGCATCCATATATGGTAAAGAACTGGGAAACTGACCTGGAAACCAAACAAACGACAGGGAGGGAAAAATGGACAAAATTCTGCGAATCAACATGGGCGCCGAAGGCGCGCCGAGCTTCATGGACGAAGCGCCGGGCGATTACGCCGGCATGGGCGGGCGGGGGATGACCTCGGCCATCGTCGCAAAGGAGGTGC
>JAABTM010000385.1 GCA_011389855.1 Desulfobacteraceae bacterium | reverse complement strand
GTCGCCCCCGCCTCGGTCCATCGGGGCGTCTTTTTGCCGTACCGGAACCGGGGGCTGCATTGGATTTCAAGGGACAACACTCCGGAAACGCCGGTGATGCGGCGCAGCAGCAGGCTGTTTCCCTCCGGATCGCCTTCCGCGGACGACCCGGCGGGCATGAAATCGACCATCTCCGCCTCGCCCGTTTGGGTCCGGAACAGGGTCTTGAGGATATTGGTGTGGGGGAAATAGGACTGAACCGAATCCCAACCGCCGGCCGGCCGGATCCGGAACCGTCCCCCTTTTTCGTCGTCCAGGTTGGCCGCGAATACCGACGGGGAATCCATGTAGGGCAGACACATCCAGTCCACGGACCCATCCGTCCCGATGAGGGCCAGGGTCAGGCCGTCCCCCACGATGCCGTAGTCGCCGATTCGCTTGTATCCCATCTGTTTGCCCCCTTCGGTGCGCCGTTTATGTTTTGACCGCCTGCCGCTCCCTTCCGTCGGCTTGGTTATTAAAGATTCTATCAGAAAATCCCGGCCGAAACGACCTGTTTTCTTTTCCCAGCATCCAAAATAGGGTCTGAACCCGGTCGATTTCCGGTCTATACCCCATTCCATTTTCACCCCTTTTGGCAATAGTCTACCAGAATAGTTTCTTGAAGATGTTCATTATCCATGCCGAACATCCGTTACCGAACGCGCTAACAGAGGAGATCATCCATGCCCAGAAAAAAGATCGATCTCAAGTACGACATCGACTATCTCTCCATCCTCGACAAGGACGGCGAGGTGGATTCGGACCTCGAACCCGACATCGACGACGACCGGCTCCTGGATCTGCACCGGGCCATGCTGCTGGGGCGCCGCTTCGACGAGCGAATGCTGAAGCTCCAGCGGTCGGGGAAAATCGGCACCTTCGCGCCCATCCACGGTCAGGAGGCCTCCCAGCTCGGCGCCGTCGCGTGCCTGGAGGAGGAAGACTGGCTCGTCCCCTCCTTCCGGGAGACCGCGGCCGAGATCTGGCGGGGCAAGGCCATGGAGAACGTCCTGCTGGCCTACGCCGGGTTCAACGAGGGGGCCCATGTGCCCAAAGGGGTCAACAACCTCCCGGTCTCCGTGCCGGTGGGCACCCAGGCCCTCCACGCCGTCGGCATCGGGTACGCCATGAAGCTCAAGGGTAAAAAAGAGGTCGCCATGGTCTTTTTCGGAGACGGCGCCACCTCCGAAGGCGATGTCCACGAGGCCATGAACTTCGCGGGGGTGTTTCAGACCCCCACGGTCTTCATCTGCCAGAACAACCACTGGGCCATCTCCATCAAGCGGTCTCACCAGACCCGGTCCGAAACCATCGCCCAGAAGGCCCTGGCCTACGGCATGCCCGGCATCCAGGCCGACGGCAACGACGCTCTGGCCGTCTATGCGGCGGCCAAAGAAGCCGTGGACCGGGCCCGGGCCGGCGACGGCCCCACGTTCATCGAGTGCGTCACCTACCGGATGTCGGTCCACACCACCGCCGACGATCCCAAGCGGTACCGGTCCGACGAAGAGGTCGAGAAATGGAAGGAGCGGGACCCCATCGACCGGTTCCAGAAGTACCTGAAAGATAAGGATCTCCTGTCGGACGACGCTATCGAAGCGCTCGAATCCGAGATCAAGGACGAAATCAAGGCGGCGGTGAAAGGCTGGGAAAAGCGGATGGCGGAGCTGACCGATAAAACTGGGATGTTCGATAATGTGTTCGCGGAGATGCCGCCCTATCTCGCCGAGCAAAAAGAAGCCTTCGAAAAGACGCTTTCGAGCTGAGGTGATACCGGAAAGGGGGAAGTCATGGCGAAGCTGACGATGGTTCAGGCGATCAATCTGGCGCTGCACCAGGAGATGAAAAAAGACGAGGATGTTGTGGTTCTCGGCGAGGACGTGGGCGTGGACGGCGGCGTGTTCCGGGTCACCGACGGGCTCATCGACGAGTTCGGCGAGGAACGGGTGATGGACACGCCCCTGGCGGAATCGGGCATCGCCGGATTCGCCATCGGCATGGCGCTTTACGGCCTCAAGCCGGTGGCGGAAATTCAGTTCTCCGGGTTCGCTTATATCGCGTTTCATCAGATGGAGGCCCACGCGGCCCGGCTCCGCGGCCGCTCCGGCGGCCGGTTCACCGTTCCCATGGTGCTGCGGATGCCCTACGGCGGCGGGGTCCGGGCACTGGAACACCATTCCGAGAGCCGCGAAGCCTACTGGGCCCACACGCCGGGGCTCAAGACCGTCATCCCGTCCACGCCCCGAAACGCACGGAGCCTGCTGGTCAGCGCCATCCGGGACCCCGACCCGGTGATCTTCTACGAACCCAAGGCCTCCTACCGGGCCTTCAAGGAGGAGGTCCCCGACGAGGAGGAAACGTTTCCCATCGGTGAATCCCAAATCGTCCGGGAGGGCGACGACCTGACGGTCATCGCCTACGGCGCCATGATGCGGCCCACCCTGGAGGCGGCCGACAAGCTGAAGGAAGACGACGGGATCGACTGCGAGGTGATCGACCTGTTGACCATCTCCCCCCTGGACGACGCGAAATTCACCAAATCGGCCCAAAAGACCGGCCGGATTCTGGTGGTCCATGAAGCGCCGCGAAGCTTCGGACCCGGGGCCGAAATCATCACCCGGCTGGTGGAAAAATCCTTCGTCTACCTGGAAGCGCCGGTCCGCCGGGTCACGGGATACGACGTGGTGATTCCCCTGTACCAGCGGGAGTTCGACTACCTGCCGGGGGTCGACCGGATCGTCAGCGCGGCCAGGGAAACCCTCGATTTCAAAGCCTAACGGAAGAGGAGACGCAATGGACTACGAATTCAAGATGCCGGACCCGGGCGAAGGCATCCACGAGGCGGAGATCGTCGACGTGCTGGTGTCCGAGGGCGATGCCGTGGAGGAGGAGGACTCGGTCCTGGTCATCGAAACCGACAAGGCCACCAATGAGATTCCCTCCCCTGTCACCGGCACGGTGAAAAAAATCAACGTCGCCGCGGACGATACGGTCAACGTCGGCGACGTACTGATGGTTTTCGATGTGGCGGAGGAAGAAGCTGAAAAGGCGGAGGAGGAAGCGCCGTCGGAAGAAGGGGAGGAAGCAGAGGAAGGGGAACGCGAGGAGGAACCGGCGGAGGCGAAAAAAGAGGAAACGCCGGAACCGGAGAAAAAGAAGAAAAAGGCTGAGGAAAAGCCGGAGACCGATGAAAAGGAGGAGACGGGCAAAAGGAAAGACCGTCCCGTGCCCGCCGCCCCCTCCACCCGCCGACTGGCCAGGGAGCTGGGGGTGGACCTCCACGACGTCCCGGCATCGGGCCCCGGCGGCCGGGTGCTGGCCGAAGATGTGAAAGCCTATGCCGAAGGGGAGAAAAAAGCGCCGGAAAAGAAAGAGAAAGAGGCGGCCGGGGATAAAAAGCGGCCCGAAAAGCCGGCCCCCGAGCGGAAGGCGCCGGCCGAAGCCCCGGAACTCCCCGACTTCACCCAGTGGGGACCGGTGGAACGGCGTCCCCTGCGATCCATCCGGAAGGCCACGGCCCGCCGGATGGCCCTGTCCTGGGAGCAGATCCCCCACGTCGTCCACGGGGACGAGGCCGACATCACGGAACTGGAGGCCTTCCGCCAGGAGCGAAAAGCCGACATCGAGGCCGAGGGCGGCGCCCTCACCCTCACCATTTTCGCCCTTAAAGCGGCGGTGGCGGCCCTCAAGGAACATCCGCGCCTGAACGCGAGCCTCGACATGGAGGCCCGGGAGATCATCATCAAGCGCCACTATCACATCGGGGTTGCGGTGGACACGGACCGGGGCCTGCTGGTGCCGGTGATCCGCGACGTGGACCGCAAGAGCATCCTGGAACTGGCCAAAGAGCTGCCCGAACTGGCCCGGCGAACCCGGGACGGCGAGATCGGGCTGGAGGAGATGTCCGGCGGGACTTTCACTATCACCAACATCGGCCCCATCGGCGGCACATCTTTCTCGCCCATCATCAACTACCCGCAGTGCGCCATCCTGGGGCTGGCCCGGGGCAAACTGAAACCGGTGATCCGGAAAACCGCCGGCGGCGGCCACAAGACCGAACCCCGGCTGATGGTCCCCATCATGCTCGGCTTCGACCACCGGCTGGCCGACGGCGCGGATGCGGCCCGGTTCGTCAACCGGATCATCGACGCTTTCCGGAGCCCCGAACACTTGATGATGGTGATGTAAAGGAGAAGATGCCATGGTAATGGGCGAATTCACGCAGGAGACGGAACTGATCGTGCTGGGGGGCGGCCCCGGCGGCTATGCCGCGGCCTTCCGGGCGGCGGACCTGGGGATGGACGTGACAATGATCGATACGGAGGACCGTCCCGGCGGGGTCTGTCTCTTCCGGGGGTGCATCCCGTCCAAATCCCTGCTCT
>JAABTM010000384.1 GCA_011389855.1 Desulfobacteraceae bacterium | reverse complement strand
GATCCTGGGCAACCTGTTGGTGCGCATCCTCAACTATGGGTATGGGATGTTCATCAGCTATTTCGCTTTGAAGTTCCAGGGGGCGCCGATCTGGCCCATCGCCGTCTATACGGCCTGGATCACAATCTGGATCGCAGGCGTCTACCGGGTCTCGTCAACCTCCCACCGGCCCATTCCCACGGAATTACGGCTCACGCTTTTCGACGGGTTCAACGTGGGATTGGCCCTGCCCATCATTTCCTTCGATCTGTATCCCACCGTCGTCATCATTCTCGGTTATACCGACGTCTGTTTCGCCTTCGGCGGCCCGTTATTTTTCCTGAAAAGCCTCGGGTTTCTGGCGGCCGGGGTGCTGGCCTGCGGACTGGCGGTCGGGTTCGATTTCGTCTTCAGCCGGGAGATAACGCTCTATTTGCTCAGCATCCCCCACCTGACCCTTTACATCACCATCATCGGGTTCCTCTCCTATTCCCGATATCGGGCGCTGCGCCGGAAAGAGGAACTCCTGAAGCGGCAGAAGGATTTGCTGGAGGAGGCCAACGAAAAGCTGGAAGTCGCCAGCGTCTCCGACTATCTCACCGGGCTGAACAACCGTCGGCACCTCCGCCAGACCATCGAGCAGGACATCGCCCTGACCCAGAGGGAATACAAGCCATTCGTGGAAGGCCGGCGGGAGGCCCCGCCCGAAGAGGCGGACCTCGCCTTTCTGCTGCTGGACATGGACCATTTCAAGGCCGTCAACGACAATCACGGCCACGATGCCGGGGATGCGGTGTTGATCCAGACCGCCGAAATCCTGAGACGGGTCTGCCGGGAATCGGACACCCTGGTCCGGTGGGGCGGCGAGGAGTTTCTCATCGTGGGCCGGCACATCCGGCGGGACCAGGCCGCGGTGCTGGCGGAGAGGATTCGATCCGCCGTGGCGGAGCACGAGTTCACCATCGAAGCCGGCGGCCCGCTCCGATGTACCTGCTCCATCGGGCTGGCCCTTTATCCCTTCCTGCGGGACGCCCCGGATCGGATGAACTGGGAGCAGGTGGTGAGCGTGGCCGACCAGGCCCTGTTTCTGGCCAAGGAATCCCGGCGCGACGCCTGGATCGGGGTGTTTCCGGGGGCGAAAGCCGGGGCGGATTTCGTCGGCCGGCTCATGAATCACGAACTGGCCGGTTTGATCGATGAAAAGGTTCTGCGGATAGAAACCTCCATCGAAGACCCGGCCCGGATCGCAAGATCCCGGGATTGAGACCCCTGCGGTCTTTCATCCCCTTTGCGACATCGGGCCGTTTTGTGATATAGTCGGATGTATTGCAAGGCAACAGATCGGCCATCTCTAACAGAACAACGAAAAGGCAATCCCATGGATTTTGACACCATCAGCACCGAGATTCCGACCATCGGACCGGCGAAAATCCCCTCCCCCCTCCAGATGGGCGAGCACGGCGAAGGGTTCGTGGACGAGACGGAGCGGATCATCATCGACATGAACCTCGAAAACATTTCGCTGGCCTTCCAGGGGAACCGGCCGGTCCCTTCCTTTGAAAAGGCCGGCCCACGCCAGCGCATCTACTTCGATCCCCGCAAGCTCCGGTGCGCCCTGGTGACCTGCGGCGGCCTTTGTCCGGGCTTAAACGACATCATCCGGGCCACGGTGCTGGAACTCTACCATGGTTACGGGGTTCGGAACATCTACGGCATCCGTTACGGGCTCCAGGGGTTCATCCCCGACTACGGCCACGAGGTGGTGGACCTCTTCCCCGATGTGGTGGTGGACATCTCCAAGAAGGGCGGATCATTTCTCGGGTCCTCCCGGGGGCCCCAGGATGTGGAGCAGATCATCGACTGCCTGGAGCGGATGAATATCGGCGTGCTGTTCATGATCGGCGGCGACGGCACCCTCATGGCGGCCTCCAAGATCGCCGACGCCATCGACGAGCGGGGCCTGAAGATCTGCGTGGTGGGCATTCCCAAGACCATCGACAACGACATCTACATGGTGTCGCGCTCTTTCGGGTTCGACAGCGCCGTGGACGTGGCCACCAACGCCATCCGGGCCGCCCACAACGAGGCCGAGGGATACCCCAACGGGGTGGGCCTCATCAAACTCATGGGCCGCCATTCGGGGTTCATCGCCTGCACCGCCTCATTGTCCCAGCAGGACGTCAATTTCGTGCTCATCCCGGAGGTGGATTTCGACCTGGAGGGCGACAGCGGCCTGATGGCGGCCCTGGAACGGCGACTGGCGGCCCGGCGCCACGCGGTGATCGTGGCGGCCGAAGGCGCGGGGCAGCAGATGCTCGCCGAGATGCAGAAGGGGGAACAACAGTTCGACGAGTCGGGCAACGTCCGGCTCCACGACATCGGACTGTTTCTCAAGGACCGGATCAATCAGCATTTCGCCCGGAAAGGAATCAACATCTCCCTTAAATACATCGACCCCAGCTACATTATCCGGAGCCTGCCGGCCAATTCCAACGACCAGGTCTTTTGTTCGTTCCTGGGCCGGGACGCCGTCCACGCGGCCCTGGCCGGAAAGACCCGGATGCTGGTGAGCCACTGGAACAACCAGTTCGTCCACGTCCCCCTGTCGGCCTCGGCCGGCCGGCGGAAGAAGGTCAACCCGGACGGCCGTCTCTGGTACAGCGTTCTGGAATCCACCGGCCAGGGGGCGTTGAGAAACAAACCGTCATAACTCCGTCGCCCACTGGAAAAACAGTTTCAAGATCATGGAACCATCGCCACGCCCCCCTCGGCCGTATCCACGAATTTCCCGCCCCGGACCTGAAGGATATAGAGATCCTTGCGGGCCTCGCCGGAGGAATCGAAGGACGTCAGGCCGGTGACGCCCGGAAAATCCCGGACTTGGGCCAGTTGTTCCCGAAGGGCGCTCTTGTTTCGGATGTCGGGCCGGCTCAAGAGCTGGATGAGCAGCCGGGCCGTGTCGTAGGCGATGGCCTCGATGAAGCCAGGGGGCTCGCCGTAGGTTCCCTGGAAATCGGAGACGAAATCCACCACGCGCGGAGACCGGCTCTCCGGGAAAAACCCGGTGGGAAAGACGGCGCCCTCGGCAAACTTCCCCGCCATCCCCAAGAGCTGTTCCGAATGCCACAGGTTGGTGCCCATGAGCTGGGTCCGGATGTCGTAATAGGCCAACTGGGGCAGGATCAGCCCGGTCTTGCGCGGCGCGTCGGGAATGAACAGGGCGTCGAACCCCAGGCCGCCGCGGTAGCCGCCCCGAAAAGTGCGGATGGATTTCCTGAAATCGGTCTCTACAGTGTCGTAAACGGCCGTCGAGACCACCGTAGCCCCGTTGGCGGCCGCCGCCTCCTGGAACAGTTCGTTAAAGGTATACCCGTATTTCTCGTTGGGATAGAGCACGCCGAACCGGTAGCGTCCCATCCGCCGAACCGCATGGGAGACCACGGCCTCCACCTGCATCCGGGGGGTGATGAAATTGCGGAACACAAAGTCGCCAATTGCCGGGATGCCCTCTTTCTGGGTGAGGGCGATGAGGGGAATCCGGGCCGCCTGGGCCTCGGGCGCCGCGGTTTCGGCGGTTATGATGGGACCGATGATGGCCGACGGGGTCGCCGCGTCCAGGAGATCGTTGACCGCCAGCAGGGCCGTCTGGGCCTCCGATCCGGTATCCCGGATGACCAGATGGATGCCGCTGGCCTGGCTCAGGGCCAGTTCCACCCCCCGCAGGGCCCGGGCGCCGTATACCTTGTAGGGACCGCTCAGGGGCAGCAGACAGCCGATGGTGTGGCGGCTGGCCAGGGGCAGGGTCTCGTATTCCTCCAGCAGATTCCGGGCCGCCTCGACCTTCCGGTGATCGGGAAATTTCTGGAGAAACTCCGAGACCACCCGGCCCGCCTCTTCCTTCCGGTCCTCCTGCATGTGGACGAGGGCCAGCTTGTAGAGGAGCGCGCCCCGGATGTCCTCGTCCTTCCGGATTCGCTCCAGGAGGACCTCGATGTCCGCGGCGGAGAGCCGGGAAATGGCCCGGTCGATCTTCTCCCGGTGGTCCCGGGACGGATAGCGGGCGTACTGCTCCGAGATGCTGTAGTAATAGACCGCGTTGATGGGCGAGTCGATGGCCATGTAGGCGTCGCCCAGAATCAGGTAGAGGCGCCGGACGTCGTCCGGGGACCGGACCTTTTTGAGCAGGTCGTCGGCGTACCGGATGACGTCCTTGTACCGCTCCGACGCGTAAAAGGATTTAAGAACGCCCACCGCCGCATCCGGGACCAGACCGCTGTCGGGGAACCGGTCCATCAATCGCCGGTAGGTGTTCCGGGCCGGTTCGTATCGGCCTTCGATCATCTGAATTTCGGCGATCCGCATCAGCGCCGCCGTGGTGTGAGGCCCCTGGGGATACCGCCGAAGGTAGTCCTGATAGAGGCGCAGGGCTTCG
>JAABTM010000098.1 GCA_011389855.1 Desulfobacteraceae bacterium | reverse complement strand
GTAAAACTCGTCCACGGACTGGATCAGCCCCCGGCTCAGGGCCCGGTGGAGGGTCAGAAACGAGGTGGGGCTGACCGGCACGCCAGCTTCCCGCAATTTGTAGAAGAAATCGATAAACATGACGGATCCTAAAACCGGCGGCGGCGATTGACGGCGCCGGAGGCCGCCTGGTAGTCCCCGCTTTTTTTGAACAGCACGCCCAGATACGGAATCTCCCCCTTGACCAGTTTTTTGGGATTGAAATCCGGATCGGTCTGGAGGGCCCGGATCCAGTTGAGCAGTTCCCGGGTGGCGGGTTTCTTTTCCACCGCATCGATCTCCCGCAGCCGGTAGAAAGTGTCCACGGCGTTGTCCAGAAGATCCGAACCGAGGTCCGAAAAGTGGACGTTGATGATTTTCCGCATCATCTTCGGGTCCGGGAAGGCGATGTGGTGGAAATTGCACCGGCCCAGGAAGGGGTCCGAAAGATCCTTTTTGGCGTTGGAGGTGATGACGATCACCGGCCGGTGGCGGGCCCGGATCCGGCGGTCGATCTCGATGATGTCGAACTCCATCCCGTCCAGGACGTCGAGCATGTCGTCCTGGAAATCGGTGTCGGCCTTGTCGATCTCGTCTATGAGGAGCACGGTTCGTTTGTCCGCGGTAAAGGCCTGGCCGATCTTGCCCATCTTGATGTACTCTTCGATGTTGCTCACGTCCCGGACCGAATCGCCGAACCGGCTGTCGTTCAACCGGGTCAGGGTGTCGTACTGGTAAAGGGCCTCGATGAGCTTCATGCTCGATTTGACGTTGAGCACGATAAGCGGCATCCGGAGGCTCTCGGCGATGGCGTGGGCGAGCATGGTCTTGCCCGTGCCGGGTTCTCCCTTGAGGAGCAGGGGCATCTCCAGCCCCATGGAAACGTTGACGATGCTGGCCAGCTCGGCGTCCAGAACGTACCGGCTGGCCCCGGTAAAGGGGCCGTCGTTGGCGATAGGGGTGGTCATGAAATCCTCTTTTTTTAAAAATTTTACCGGAAAACGCCGGGTGCGGCGGTTTACTGCAACTGGTGTTTTTCCCTCAGCGCGTCGGAGACCCCCCGGGTCATCCGAAGCACTTTTTGGGCGTGTTCAACGCTCAGGGAGCCGACGCCGCAGGCCGGGGTGAACAGGGACTGGGTCAGGAGGCGATGCCGGTCGAAGCCCAGTTTTTCCAGGGCCGCGGCGCGTTCCTCCCAGGCGGCCAGAAGGGTGTCGGTTTCCTCTGCTTCGATATCCTCGGGATTGAGGGTCGGGACCAGACCCCAGGCCACGGTGTTGCCGTTTTCCAGAAAGTGCTTCAGGGCGTCTCTGTAAATGATGAACTGCTCGAAGTACGCATAGGCGTCGAAATTGACGATGTCCACCGCCGATTCCAGGATCAGGGACCAGTCGGCGTTGGCGCAGACGTGGATGCCCGCCAGCCCGCCTTCTTCATGGATGGCGGAGATGACCTCCTCCAGGCAGGCGGAGACCTCCTCCCGGGACATGCTGATGAATTCAGATGATCCGAATCCGGCCAGGGCCGGTTCGTCGATGAAGATTATGATCGGCCGGTCGAACCGGGCGAGCCGACGGATCTGCCACCGGGCCTTCAGGGCCAGGAGCTTGACCTGGACGTCCCTGAGCTGTTCGTCGTAATAGATGGCCCGGCCGCTCTGATCCTTGACCGACGTGCCGAAGGTGATGGGGCCGGTCACCTGGCCTTTCAGCGCCCGGGGCGGCGGGTCCATCCGCACGATGCGCTCTTCCAGAACGAAAAACCCCCGGGCCGTGTCCGGCGCCAGTGCGAACCTCGAACTATCGAGATCCGCGGCCCCTTCGGTCACCGCCATGTAATCCTCGTAAAACCGGAGCATGGCGTCATCGAAATCGGCGCCGGCCGTGTCGATGTAAAACTTTTCCCCTTCAAAAACCAGCCCGGGCAGGCCCGGCAGAAACTGTCGCGCCATCCCCTCTTCCGGATAAACCGGCAACTGGGCCCAGATGGGGATCTGGGGGGTATGGGTCGCCACCATGTCGGCGGCGGCTTCGTGGTCCCCGAGGGGTATGCTTCCGATAAGCGCGGGCAGTGCGTTGGCATGGAATGGAATCATCTAAGAAGTCCTTTCATCTGGGATGTGTCGGCGAATCGAAAATCCATCATAAACCAGTAAAGTTAAGAAAGGCGCCGGCAAGAATCAAGTTCTTTTTTCCTAACCCGATCTCCGCGCCCGAACCGGCCCCCCAAAAAGGCGCCCGCTTACAGATTGACACTCCCCCTGCCGGGTGATATATCTAGCGCGTTTTTCGATCTATTCACCACCCTTTAGATAAGGACGGATTTGGCGGACATCATCTCATTCAACAACCTTCGGCGGGAAGCGGAAGACCGGGCGGCCGGCCGGCTCGACAAGACCAAGGTCATGGCGGCCCGGAAAGGGATTCAGGAGGCCCGGCGGCCCAACCGGTGCGAAAAATGCGGCAGCCGGATCTCCGAACCGGACGCCGGCGCCCCGGCCGAACCCCGCCGCCTTCAAACGCCGTATGTGTTCTGCGACAGCTGTCTGGCGGAATACACCGACTTCATCGATCAGCTACAGGGCCGGGGGAACCCCGATCTGTACTGGCACAACGACGTCTGGCTGGAATCGTGGCGGCGCTGGATCGACTACAAGAGCACGCTGGACCGCTACATTCGATCGAAGGAGTTCAGCCAACTGGTTCGGGAAATCCAACTGAATACCATGGACGAATAGGAGGAGCGATTTATGTTTGGAATCGGAATGCCGGAGCTGATCATCATCCTTGTGATTATTCTGATCATCTTCGGCGCCGGCAAATTGCCGGAGATCGGCGCGGGGATGGGCAAGGCGATCCGGAACTTCAAGACCGCCACGAAAGATACCGAAAAGGAAAAACTAGAGGACAAAGACGAGGAGCAGGATAAAAACAACGCCTGACAATCCCACCCATTTAAGAGCAGGGCGGTTCCGGGCGGCTGCGCCGGATCGCCCTGTCTTATTTTCCCCCCGTCCTACCAGCCCTTGGTGGTCAGGATCTCCTTGAGCTTCTGCTCGGTCTTCTTGTCCACCAGGACCATCTTCTGCGCTTTGGCCTGCTTGATCTTCTCGGTCAGGGCGGTCATGTCGATGGGCTTTTCCAGAAAATCCATGGCGCCCAGCTTCATGGCTTCGACGCCCTTTTCAACGGAGCCGTGGCCCGTGAGCAGGATGACCTGCAATTCGGGGTGCTTCTCCTTGAGAGCGGCGAGGGCCTCGATCCCGTCCATTTCCGGCATCATCAGGTCCAGCACCACCGCGTCGTAATTCTCGTCCTGGGTCAGCTTCAACGCATCCTTGGCGGAGGTGGACGTGGAAACCTCGAGCCCCCGGGTTTTCATCCGGTCCGACATAATCTCCAGGAAATCGGTTTCATCGTCGACGAGCAACACTTTTTCAGACATGGCTGACTCCTTTACAGGTTAAAGTTTTACTTAAGAGTTTACCCGAAAACCGCATTAAACGCCAGCGGTTTTGGGATAAACGCTTACGCCTCCGGCCGGAGACCGACCTCAACCGGAAAGCGTCACGGTGAGGGTTCCGCCGGCCTGGTCGACCCGGACATCGGTTTTCAGCAGCGCCATGAGGCGGGATTCCGCATCTCCGGGAAATCCGCCGTCCGACGCCTTTAGGCCCTCCAGGCCGGAGAAGACCACTTCCGGCCCCGCCCCGCCGGTTTTCACCTCGATGGACATCGCCTTGCCGGGGCCGGCCGTCTCCAGGGCATGGTCCAGGCAGTTGAACAGCAGGTGCTCCATAAAAAACGGATTGGTGGTCGCCGCGACCGGCTTCTCCGGCGACGCGTAATCGACGGCGATGTTCTTATTGGCGATGAACCGGTTGGAGAGGCTCACCATCAGTTCCATCATCCCGCCCAGATCGGTCTGGCAGACCGGTTCATCCACGCTGTGGGCGAACCGGTTCATCTTCTTGACGATGTCGTTGGCCCGACGCACCTGCTTGAGCTGGCCGCCCGCCACCTTCTTGAGCCGTTCCGGCGCGATCTCCTTGCCCTTTTCCGCCATGAAGCAGAGGTCTTCCAGAAGGCCGGCGTTCTCATTGAGAATGGCCAGCGCGTTGTTGATCTCGTGGGAGATGGATGCCGAGATTTTTCCGAAAAACTGAAGGCCGGATTCGGCAAGGGGATCGGGTCGCTGTTCCATGGTCAAATTCCTTTAGTCGTTGAGGGCCGCTTTCATTTTCTCCAGCAGGGCTTCCAGCTTGACCGGCTTGACCAGGTAGTGGGAGGCGTCCGCCGAACCGCTCCTGAAGTCCTCCTCGGATCCGTGGCCGGTCATGAAGATGAACTTCATGCCCGGATGACGTTCCCGGAGCCGCTTCATGAGGGTGATGCCGCTCATCCTGGGCATCTTCACGTCGAGCACCGCCAGGTCGTACCGGGTCTCCTCGGCCAGTTTCAGGGCCTCCTGTCCCGATGTGGCCCAGTCCGCTTCGATGTCGCGGAACATCAGCCGCTCCGCCAGGGTGGCCACCAGCTCCTTTTCGTCGTCCACGAGCAATGCCTTCATGAGGGGTTGGGACCTCCTTTCTTTCCGGGTTTGAGCGGCAGGGTGACGGTGAAGGTCGAGCCCTCGCCCAATTCGCTTTCCGCCACGATCTTTCCCCCCAGTTCCTGCACCAGGTTGTAGGTGATGGAGAGCCCCAGGCCCGTGCCGCCCTTGCTGGACCGCGTCGTGAAGAAGGGTTCGAAGACCCGTTCGAGGTTCTTGGCGGGGATCCCCGGTCCGGTGTCGGCGAATGAGACGGCGACCCAGTCGCTGTTCTTCCGTTTGGCCGCGACGGTCAGGGATCCCGACTCCTTGAGGAAGGAAAAAGCGTTGTTGATCAGGTTCAGAAAGATCTGCTGGAGCTTTCCCCGGTCGGTGTCGAACTCCGGCACATCCTCGTCCACCTCCAGCGTCACGGTGATGGAGCGGTATTCCGCCTCCTTGTTGACGAATCCCAGCACCTCCTCCAGCAGCCGCTCGATCCTCACCGGCTGCAACATCGCTTCGCCGTGGCGGGCGAAGCTAAGCACCCGTTTGGTGATGGCGCCGCACCGCTCCACCGACGAAATAACGGCGTCCACCAGCACCAGGAGTCGGGGATCTTCTTTGTATTCCGGCTTGTAGGTGAAGTAGTCCTTGATGAGGCCGGCCTTTTCATAAATGATCTGCAGGGGGTTGTTGATCTCGTGGGCCACCCCCGCGGCCATCCGGCCGATGGAGGCCATCTTGTTGGAATATTCCACCTCGTGCAGGGCCATGACCCGGCGCCGGTCCGCGGTGTAAATTTTGTTGACCAGGTAGGTGGCCATTCCGATGACCACCACCAGCACCAGGGTGACGCTCAGTCCCAGAAACCCGATGATCTGCCGCCGGGTGCCGTACCAGGGCTGCATCAGCGCGTCCTTGTCCTTGATGGCCATGAGGATGAACGGCGTGTCCAGAAGGTAGGCGTAGCCAACCACCATGGTCTTTCCCCCCACCTCCTCTTCAAAGACCTGGGTATGGGTCGAATACTCAGGGACGGGAAAGGGGATCTTTTCCAGGGCGTCCCGACCGCAGGGTTCGCAGGGCGTCTGTAGCACCCCTTTCCGGTTGGTGATTACGGCGCCGCCGCCGCCCATGACCTCCAGCTGGGAAAGAAGCCGTTTAAAGCGCTCCAGGTCCACCGACGCCCGGAGCACGTAGAAGGATCCGTCGTCCAGCTCGTGCTTGACGGCGATCACCAGGTGGGGGATCCGCCGATACCCCATGAAGACGTCGCTCACGTAGTATCCCTGCTCGATCACCTGCTTGAACCATTCCTGGCCGCTGTAGTCCTTCCCTTCCAGGTTGTGGGGCCCGACATAGGTGTGCTGCCGGCCCGAGGCGTCGATGACCCCCAGGTCCGAAAACCCGCCCAGCCCCTTTCGGAGATTGTCCAGGATGGCCCCGAGCCGTACGGCCCCGCTGATCTCCTCGTAGCTGTTGTCCCGGACGATGAAGACCAGGGCGAAGCGGCGTTCCTCCAGGAAAAAGGAAACGGTTCGGCGGGTGTTGGAAACGAAGCGGGACGTCCGGAGCAGAATCTCCGATTCAGCGGACTTTCGGGTGACGCTGTAGTCGGCGAGGGTGATGAAGATAAGGGGGAGCAGCACCACGACGGCCGTGAACACCACGGCCTGATACCAGATGCCGCGGAAGTCGAACAGCCGCTTGTAGTGACCCGCGGCCGCGTCTTCGTGATCCCAGAAGAGCGGCTTCAGTTTATCGAACACAGACATCCGTTAAGATCGACGCGCTTTCGGTGGGGATTTCCGGTCGGCCATGGCGGCGGCGCCTACCGCGACCCGCCATGACCGGTCTTTGGCCGTTTTGCCGTTGGATCTAATCGTCCCGATCCATGATGTCCTTGGCGGAATCGAAATCGCCGGCTTCGGCGAAGGTCGCCGCCATCAGGGGCTTTTCGATCCTTTTCTTATAGGCTTTCCGGATGGTTCCGACGATGGTGTCGATATCCGCCGGCTTCTGGAGGTAATCGAAGGCGCCCAGCTTCCGGGCCTCCTTTTCGTCCTTTTCCGAACCGTGACCGGTGAGCATGATGACCTGGACCTGGGGATAAGCCTTTTTGACCCGTTTCAGCACCTCCATGCCGTCGATGCCCGGCATCTTGAGATCGAGGATCATGACGTCCGGCACCTCGTCCTTGACCACTTTGAGGGCCTGCTCGCCGTTGTAGGCGATATTCGAACCGAGATCGCGCATCTGGATGCGCTCGGACAGGGTTTTTACGAACTCTTCCTCGTCGTCGACCAAGAGGACCTTGATGTTTTTATCCATGCTTTTCTCCCTTCCGATCACTGGTGAGTCGGGGTTTGTCCCCGGAGATCCCGTCCGTTCCGGCGGGTTTCGGGGCGGTTTCCGCGATAAATTCGATGGCGGCGTCCGGTTCGCCGGCTTCGGCGAAGGCGGCGGCCGCCATGACGTCTTGATAACGCTGGAAAAGCGACTTCTTCGAGCCCTCCTTCCGCGCCTTCCGCCCGTAGGCGTCTTTGATGCGGTCGATGAGCTTTTTCACGTCAAAGGGGACGAAGAAATCGTCAAAGGCGCCCAGCTTCATCCCCTCGATGGAGAGGGAGACCTGGGCGCCCCCGTTGAGCAGGATGACCTCGGTCGGCGGGTTGAATGCCTTGATCTGCCTGAGCAGGGCCAGGCCCTCCTCTTTCAATCCGCCGAGGCTCAGCAACACCACGTCGATCTTATGCTTTTTGATCGTCTTTTTCAAGCCCGCGTTGCCGTCCGACTCGAAAACCTGAATCGGAACGTCGCTCAGCCGGCGGCAAAGGCTCTGCCGGAAAGACCGATCCGATTCGATGACCAGAAGGTTGATGCCCATGGGCGACCCCGGCGCGGTCTGGACGTGAATCACAGATTCGCGATGACGTAGCTGTACCGGACGCCGCCGAGCCCCACGGTGTCGAGGAACTCTTCCAGGCTGCCGGATTTCCGGGTCTGGGCGCCGTCGATATACTCGTTGGCCATCTCGTGGCAGTCGGCCTCGGCAAAGGTCGCGGCCATGAAGGTCTTTTCCAGCTTTGCAAAAAATGAAGTCATGATGATCTCCTTTCACTGTCCATGTTGGATTGCCCCGATGGGGTCGTTTTTAGTCTTGCCTATTGTTATAGCAAGATAGATGCCAAACATTGAAAACCCGTCAAATCGGGACTTTGCCGAATAGCATCCAAATGAACCCGAAAAAATAAACCATCATGAAACACTTTAAAACCTTTCAAAAGAAACCTGATGAAACATTTTGGATCATTCATCAACCTTTTCGGCCGCTTCTTCCAGTTTCCGGAGGAGCTGATCGAGGTTGATGGGCTTCATCATGTAGTCGAAGGCGCCCAGGCGCATGCCCTCGATCCCTTCTTTGGTGGAGCCCCGGCCGGTCAGGAGAATCACCGGAATATCCCCATGGGACGCCTTGATCCGCTTCAGGGTCTCCATGCCGCCGATGCCCGGCATCATGAGATCCAGGACAATGATGTCCGGCGGATCGTCCTCCACCATGGGCAGGGCGGCTTCCCCGTCGCCGGCGGTCCGCACGGTCATCCCCCGCAGTTCCAGCCGTTCGGCAAGGGTTGTCACAAACTCGGTCTCGTCGTCTACGAGCAGCAAATTCATTTGGGTCATCAACTGATCTCTTCCGGGGAGGAAGCCTCCCCCTGTTTGGCCGTTTTCGGCAGGTATACGGTGAAGGTGGCGCCCTCCCCTTCCTTGCTGTGAACCTTGATGTCGCCACCCAGTTTCTTGACGATGCCGTAGGTGATGAAGAGACCCAGGCCGGTGCCCCCCGACTTCTTGGTGGTGAAGAAGGGGTCGAAGACCCGCTGGATCGTCTCTTCGGACATGCCGGGGCCGTTGTCCTGGATGGAGACGCCCACGGTCTTCGGATCCTCCTCCCAGGTGGTCACAATGACCCGGCCGCCGTCGTCCACGGCGCCCAGGGCGTTGGTCATGATGTTGAGAAAGACCTGCTGGAGCTGGCCCTGATCCGAGGAGATGGCCGGCATCTCGTCGGCGGTCTGGAAGCGGAGGTCGATGTTCCGGTAGACCATCTCCTTTTCCAGAAACCCGATGACGTCCTTGATGAGGGCATTGAGGTTCAGCTCTTCGAAATAGACTTCTTTTCTCCGGGCGAACCCCAGCAGCCGGTGGGTAATGGTCTTGCACCGGCCCACCGAGCGGATCACCCCGTCCACCAACTGCTCGAACCGCTCCTTCTTGGCGAAGTCGCCGGAGAAGGCCAGCAGGTCTTTCATAAGGCCCGATTTTTCGTTGATGATGGACAGCGGGTTGTTGATCTCATGGGCCACCCCGGCGGCCAGGCGGCCGATGGCCGACAGCTTCTGGGTCTGCTCCAGCTCGTGGATGGCCGCCTCCCGCCGATCATCGGCCTCCTTGATGTTGGTCACCAGGGCGTCGGCGAGCTTCATGACAATGACGATGATTACGATGACGCTGACGAAGAAGACGAAAAACATCTCCCCCTGGAGGGTGATCCACGTCCGGAGCACCAGGGCCCGGGGTTTGACCACCACCAGCCGGAAGCTGGGCTTTTCCAGGCCGACGTAGGCGACCATCACCTCCCGGCCCTGGGGATCCACCGTCTCCATCAGGTGGGGGCCATAGGTCTGGGCCGACAGATCGAAGGGGATCTCTTCCAGGATGTCGCCGTAGAACCGGGACCGCGTCTGGAGGATCCCCTCCTGGTTGACGATAAAGGCGTCCGCCTCCGGGTCGAGGCCCATGGCCGAGATGAGTTCGTAAAAGAGGTTGGTGTCGATGGTGGCCCTCAGTATCCAGTTGCGGCTCTCCTCCACCCGCTGGACGGCGATGGCCAGGTGGGGAAATTTCCGGTACCCCATGAAGACGTCGCTGATGTAGGTGTCCCGGATGACCACCTCCTGGAACCAGCTCTGGCCCGAATAATCCTTGTCCAGGAGGTTGTAGGGGCCGGCGTAGCTGACCTGGACCCCGGAGCCGTCGATGAGCCCGATGTCCACGAATCCATCGAACTCGTCCTTGAGAACCCGGAACACACGGGAGAGGGTCCGTTCATGGGTCAGTTGCTCGTAGGAATAGGCGGACCCCACGAATCGAACCGTCGAAAGCCGCTCTTCGAGGAAAAGCTGAAAGGAATGGCGGCTCTTGCCGAGCAGCACCCGAAGGGGTTCGATGACCTCGTTCTTGATGCTCTTCCGGTACTGGAAGTGATTGATCCCCGCCATGATCCCCAGGGGCAGGATGGTCACCAGGAGCATGATGACGGTGATGTTGCGCCTAAGCGCCAGGTACCGGTCGGGCGCGTCGCTCGCCTTGTGAATGTGGAGCAACCTTTTGTAGATGGAACCGAACCATCCCCTAACATTCATGATGATCCCTCCTCGGGTAAAGGATGGACCCGGGCGAGAGGGTCCCCTCGATCCAGGCGGTCAAAGCCGCCTTCCACGGCCCGATCACCGCGTCCAGCAGATCGACCCGTTTCCATTTGAGGTATTGATAGTATTCCTCTTCGATGCCGCCGCAGATCACCGCGCCGATCTCCTCCTTGAGGATGAGGTGGCACAGCCCTTCGGCCGACGCCTGGGAGACCACGATGATCCGCTCATCCCTGATCTCGTTGTGCTCGTCCAGCACGACGATGAGCACCTCCCCGGCCAGGTCGAATCGGGGGGCCACCTCCTCGCCGTAAAGGGGGATGAGGAGTTTCCGGCTCACGGCGCGTCGATCCCGTGCCGCTTGATCTTGCGCCAGAGGGTGGACCGGCCCCAGCCCAGAATCTCGGCGGCTTTGGTCCGCTTGCCCCCCGCCTGGACCAGGGCGTCGAGGATCAACCGGCGCTCCACGTCGGCCCAGGTTTCCTCCGGCGCGCCCCCCTGGAGGCCCGAAAGGAAACGCCGGGGCGCCGCCGCGGCGGTGGATTCAGGCGCGGCGCCGGTCGGTTCGGGTCGCTCCTCCGCCAGGTAGGCCGGCAGATGGGCCAGCGCGACCCGGGGCCCCCCGCAGACATTCACTGCGTATTCGACGATGTTCCTCAACTCCCGGACGTTGCCGGGGTAATCGTAACGGGTCAGCAGGGTCAGGGCGTTTTTGGAATACCCCTCGATATTCTTCTTGAACTTGTCGGCGAACCGGTTGAGGAAATGGTCCAGCAGGAGCCGGATGTCGTCCTCCCGGTCCCGGAGCGGCGGCAGGTGGACCCGCACCACGTTGAGCCGGAAGAGCAAGTCCTGCCGAAACCGGCCGTCCCGGACCATCCCCTCCAGATCCCGGTGGGTGCCGGCCACCACCCGCACGTCGGCCTGGAACCCCTTGGCGCCCCCCAGGGGATAGATCACCTGGTCGTCCAGAAAGGTGAGCAGCTTCACCTGGAGGGTCAGGGGCAGGTCGCCGATCTCCGTGAGAAAGAGCGTGCCGTTGTGGGCGAGCTGGAACCGCCCGGGCTTGTTCTCCACCGCGCCGGTGAAGGCGCCCTTCCGGTGGCCGAACAGCTCCGACTCCAGCAGGGTCTCGGGCAGAGCCCCGCAGTTGACCTTGATAAAGGGCCCCTTGGCCCGCCCGGACGCCCCGTGGATCGCCTCGGCCACCAGATCCTTGCCCGTGCCGGTCTCCCCGGTGACGAGCACCGAGGAATCGGACTGGGCCACGGCCGGCAGGACCGAAAACACCTTCTCCATGCGCGGGCTTTTGCCGATGATCTCGCCGAAACTGTAGGCCTGGCTGGCCCGGACGTTCAGCTCCCGGAAGGCCCGCAGGTCCTCGACGGTCTCGACGAACCCCGCCGGCCGCCCCCCCCCGTCGGCGATGGGCGAAAAAGTGATCCGGACCGGGATCAGTTGCCGCTCCCGGTCGATGATGTCCGTCTCCACGCTCGCCGGGTTGTCGTCGGCGGTCATCCTCCGGGCCGGGCACCCGGCGGCGCAGATCCGGCTTCGGATGGCGTGGCGGCAGGGTATGGCGTAGGCCGCCACGGTCTCCTGGGAAAGGCCGGTGAGGGCGCACAGGGCCCGGTTCACCAGCGTCACCCGAAGGTTCTTGTCGAGGATGGCAAGGCCCATGGGAATGTCGTCGATGAGCGCCTGGAGGGCGACGGGACGATCGAAAAGCCCTTCCACCCGGGGCAGGCGACGGTCGACGGCGGCCACTACCCCTCTTCTTCCAGAAAATTGTGGACCGCCAGCACCAGGTCCGCGTCCCGCAGAACCCCCACCAGCGTCTTCCCTTCATAGACGGGCAGCTTGGTGATCTTGTTTTTGAACACCTGTTTGAGGGCGTCCATCAGACCGGCGTCGGCCTGAATCGTCCCCCGTATCTTCAGCATGATGTCCGTCACCTTGACCTGGGCGTTTTTGCGGATCCGGGCCCGGAAGCCCAGGTTGGCCTCGTCGAGATCGGACGCGTCCGCCTCGGCGAAGGCCGCCGAGACGCCGGCGGACATGAGCCGCTGGGTGAGGCCGCCGGCCACCTCCGGAATCAAGGTCTTCAGGATGGTGGCGAAGTCGAGAATCCCCTCGAGCTTCCCGCCCCCGTCCACGACGAGAACGGTCCGATGGCCCGCCTCGGTGCAGGTTTCGGTGTCCAGCTCGCAGTAGGAGCCCCGCAGGGTGGCCACCGCCTGGCGCAGGGTGGCGTCGGGCGACACCGTCGAATAGTCTTTGATCGGGATCATGATGTCCCGGACGCTTGTTTTCAGCATATCGCAGCCTCCTGGGTGGTGGGTCGAAATGGGATCAATGGCCGCCGGCCACCAGGCCGCTGGCCGCCGCCGCCAGAATCAGGGCTTCCAGGACCGCCAGAACGGCGTAGACCTTGTCGTTGTTCCTGAGCAGAATGGGCACGATGCTCAGGTAGCACATGATGGTGACGCCGGCCAGAATGGCCACGCCGATAAAATTGAGAAAATCGCCGTACTTGAGCATGCCCGTCCAGGCCCAGCCGGAGTGGACGTTGGCCTCGTGGAGGTATTGGTCCACGTTCATCGACCAGTATTTCGAGATCTCGTTCAATGGAATATACGGATCGAGAATGCCGAATATATATATAATATAGGTGATGAGAAGAATCAGCAAGCCGATGTACATCCCTTTTTCCAGAATGGCCGCATAGTAGAGCTGCTCCGGGGACGCATCCAGGGTGACGTCCGATTTTTCTGGTGTTTCCGCCATGATATCTTTTCCTCCTTTGATGTGAAATTCCATTCAATATTCCTTGGAACCTATCCGAAGATCCCCTTCTGGAGTGCCTTGAGGCCGGCGAAGGCGAGGATGCCGATGACCATCCAGCGGATGAAAGTGGGCTTGGCGACCTTCAGCAGCCGGACCCCCACGAATGAGCCGAGCATGATGCCCACCAGCGACGGCACCACCATCAGCGGGATCACGCATCCTTTGTTCATGTAGATCCAGGCCGCCGAGGTGTCGGTGATGGAAAGCAGGAACTTGCTCGTGGCCACGCTGATTTTGAGGGGCGCGCCCATGAGCAGGTTGAGCACCGGCACGTTGGCCCAGCCGGCGCCGAGGCCGAACATGCCCGCCATGACGCCGATAATCACGAAAAGGCACAGTCCCAGCGGGGTCCGGTGAACCTTCCAGTTGATGACCTTGCCGGTGGAGGCCTCCTGGTAGACGCCGTATATCCGCAGCGCCGACGAGAGGGCGTCCGCCTGGGGCACTTCGGGAAGTTCCGATTTTTTGGCGGTGAGCATGAGGATGCAGATGCCCAGAATGGTGCCGCCCAGGGCGATCTGGACGATATTGGTGGGCAGGGCCAGCCCGATCATGGCGCCGACGATGGCGCAGGTGGAAGCGATCAGGGCCACGGGAATGGCCAGCCGCAGACTGGCCAGGTTGGCCTTGAGGAGCCCCGGCCCGGCCGCCAGCGCGCCGGAAAGGGCCACCAGAAGACCGGTGCCCCTGACGAAGTCAAGGTGAAATGGAAAGAACCCGCTGATGATCGGCACGAAGAGCACCCCGCCTCCGACGCCGCCCAGCACGGCGAAGATCCCCATGATGAAGGTGGTGATAAAGAGCAGCAGCGGCCAGAACCACCAGACATGACCGTCGGCGGTGGCCGCCGGCGCCGACTCCGCTTGCGTTTGCGCGATCACGGGGGATGCGGCCAGCAGCATCCCCAACAGCAGTAACAGTGCGACAGCCCAGAATCTTCCGTTTTTCCCCATCGATTCCTCCTTCGGTTTGTTAAAAGCGTTGATCCGTTCTAAAGGACGCTTTGTCGATCCCTCTCGGTTCGGTTGTAAGGGCCTCTGTTCCGCCCCCCGCGGGAGGACGAAATAAGAGAGATAACCTATAGGATGTTTCAAAATGGGTCAAGCATTAATTAGCTTTTCTAAAATTTGAACGGAATTCAGATTTTTTTCGCCCCTCGCCTCCCACACAAATCACTTGTCAAGCACGCCGGGATCATGGCAGTAAGAGCGGGTCGGCATTCGCTCATCGACCTTTTTTTATTAGGAGTAGGCCATGATCCAAATTATTTTCTCGCTGCTCATACAAATCCTCCTGGTGGCGGCGGGGATCCTGACCGTCATCGCGGCCGCCGTCGGCGTCTGCATCGGTCTGGGATATCTCGTCACGCTGATCGTCCCCCTGGACCTTTTTCAGGCGACCGTGGTGGTCGGCATTTCCATCGGGGCGACCCTGCTGATTATCCAATCATTCTTCATCGTATCCGTCTCCGACAAGCTTACCAGTGACGCAGTCAGCCGGTCCAAAAAAAAACTACCCGAATCCGACCAGGGACGATTCAAAAACCTGAACCGCAAAATTCAAAACAGCCCCTGCCCCTGCGGCAGCGGGAAGAAGGTGAAGGATTGTTGCGGGGCGAACTCTTGACGTTCCGGCCATATTCGGGATAGAACCCGATTTTCACCAGAAGAAGCGAATTGACGTGCAATATAAAAGTTGAAACGCCGTTGCACCGAAAAAAGCGCATTTGAAAAACCGAGCCTTTTTACGCTGACGGAACGAAAGGAGCCCTCGACATATGACGTTGCCCACCCTGTTCGATGTCTGCACGCCCAGGGAAGATGTCCGCAAGGGGTTGCTTACCGAAGCGGATTTCGCGGCCGATCTGGCCCAGGTGCTTCGGGGGGACGCCCCGGAGGAATACCTTGACCCGGTCCGGTTTTTCGCCAACACCCATCCGACACGGGGGCTCCGGAACCTGCTGCTCAATGTCTGCGGACGGCTCCGGGGAGACGGCGGCGGGGCGGCGTCCATCTTCCGGCTCGACACCAACTACGGCGGCGGCAAGACCCATGCCCTCATCGCCCTGACCCACGCGGCACGGGGGATGCCGGGGGTCCAAAACGTCGACGAGTTCATCGACCCGGCCCTGCTGCCGGCGGCGGGGGTCCGGATCGCGGCCTTTGACGGCGAGAACGCCGACCCGGCCAACGGGCGGTCCCTGGGCAACGGGCTCCGGGCCTACACGCCGTGGGGCGAAATCGCTTATGCCCTGGCCGGCGGGGAGGGGTACGCCCGGGTCCGGAAAAGCGACGAGGACGGCGTGGCCCCGGGCGCCGGGACCATCCGGGAACTCTTCGGCGACGCCCCGGCCCTCATCCTCATCGACGAACTCTCCGTTTATCTCCGGAAGCTCAAGGCCGGGGAC
>JAABTM010000383.1 GCA_011389855.1 Desulfobacteraceae bacterium | reverse complement strand
GGATGAATCGGAGGGGAGCGTCGCCGGCGGTTTCCACTTCGGCGAGAATCCGGTCCAGGAGCCGGAGCCGGTGGTCGAAATCCACGGGCCGGCGGTTGTCGGGGTCCACCAGGTTGAGGTCGAGAAGTTCGGTTCCCTGGTAGAAATCGGGCGCGCCGGAGGCCGCGATCTTGATCAGGGTCTGGGAGAGGGTGTTGAAAAATCCGTAACGGGCGATTTTTTGCTGGAAGGGGTGGAAGCTTTCCAGGAATTGGTTGTTCGGCGAAGGGTCGAGGATGCGTTCCACGAATTCGCTCAGGGCTTCCTCGTAGGACTCGTCCGGGGTCAGCCAGGAGGTGTTGACCTTGGCCTCTTTGGCCGCCTTGACGGCGTATTCCTGCAACCGGTCCGTAAACTCGGGCGACGGCCGGCCGTCTCCGGCTTCCCAGGCGCCCAGAAGGGTCTGGTAAAGAAGGTGTTCTTCGTTCTTGTCCGGGACCTCGCGGGCCTCTTCGCCCTCTCCGATCCGGGGTTTGCGGCTGTGGTTGATTTCGTGCCAGGCATCCAACTGTTTTTCCCACTCGTCCGGGATCTCCGACAGCACGTTGATCCGGGCCCGGACGTCCTCGCCCCGCTTTCCGTCATGGGTGGACGTGCTGTTCATGGCGTGGGGCCAGGCGCTGGCCCGGTTGCCGATGAAGTCGTGAAATCGGGCCCGGGGGGCGCCGAACCGGGTCGGGTCGCCCCCCACGCTGTTGAGGGAGGCCAGCCGGGTGTAGACGTAGAGGGCCGTGTCCTCGAACCCCTTGGCCATGAGGGGGGCGGTGAGCTGCTGGAACCGCCGGATCGCGTCCAGGCGGATGGTTTCGTCCGCCCCGTCCGCCGACGGCCCGCCCGTGGGAAACTCGCCCAACAGCAATTGCCGGATGGCGTCGATTTCCCGGCGAACGCCCGGGCGGTGGAGCACCGCCAGTTCCGCGGCGGTCATGACGTAGGATCGGTCCTGCTTTCGAAAATCGCCCTGACCGTCGATGTAGGTCCGGTAGACCGGAAACCGCACCAGGAGTTCTTCCAGGGCCTCCCGGATGCGGTCATGGGTCGCTTCGGACGGGAAGGGGAATCGCTCGGCGGCGGAGGCGACGATCCGGGTCAGGTTCTCCAGGTCCCCGGCCATCTGCTCGGTGAGAATCCGCCGCTTGCCGGCGGCGACGAGGCCTTCGAACCCCTCCTCCATGCCCGTGAACCGGGTGTAGATCTCCGTGAACCGGTCCTCGTTTTCCGGGGGGATGAAAAGACCGTTGAGGGCCTGGGTGAACTCGTATCCGGTGGTCCCCTGGACCGGCCAGTCTTCGGGCAGGGGTTCGTCGGGATCGAGGATTTTTTCCACCAGGATGTAGACGTCGCCGAGCCGCTCCCGGAGCCGGTTCAGGTAGAGGGCGGGGTCGGCCATGCCGTCCACGTGATCGATGCGGACCCCGTTGACCACCGCCTCGTCGGTGAGCCGGGCGATGAGGGCGTGGGTGCGGACAAAGACCGATTCGTCCTCCTGGCGGACGGAGATCAAGTCGTTGATGGTGAAAAACCGGCGATAGTTGAGCCGCTGGCAGGCGGTCCGCCAGTGGTCGAGGCGATAGAACTGACGGGAGAGAAGCCGGTTGAGATACTCGGGATCGGGCGGATCGGTCTCGGATCCGTTGATCCGGGCCAGCATCTCCTCCATGGCCTCTTTTATCCCGTCGTTTTCGGCGCGGAGGGCCCACAGGGATTTTTTGAGGGTCTGGACCTGGGCGTGGCGCGTGGCCGGCCCGGTCTCCTGGGAGAGGGCTTCCAGGCCGTCCAGGATGTCGATGAACCGGTGGGCGTCGGGATGGTCGTCGCCGAGCCCGTCCCTGACCGCCGGCGCGATCCGGTCCAAGAGTTCCCGGTACAGGGGGATGGCCACTGGAAAGGCCAGGTCGTAATACGCGACGGCGAATCCGTCGGCATCGTACCGGAGCCGGATCTCGCCGTTTTCGATGCACCGGTCCGGCCGGTCGCCGAGGAAAGGGGCCAGCACCCGGCCCCGGAGGTCCGGGTCGGGGTGGTCCCAGTCGATGTCGAAAAAGGCGCCGTACCGGGAGTCGGGGCCGTTTTCCAGCACGTCCATGAGCATCCGGTCGCCGAAATCATAGGCCAGGTGGTTGGGCACGATGTCCTGGATCCACCCCATGCAGTGGTCCCTGAGCGCGGCGGCCAGTCCGTCGAAATCGCCGACGGCGCCCAGTTCCCGGTTGAGGCCGTTGGGGTCCACCCCGTCGTAGCCGTGAAGACTCCCCTTTCGGGCCGCGAAAACGGGGGAGGCGTAGATGTGGGAGATGCCCAGCCGGGACAGGTAGGGGACGATCTTCCCGGCCTCTCTGAAGCCGAAATCCGGGGTAAGCTGAAGGCGATAGGTGGCGGTCGGTATCTGCATGGCGGTCTTCCTTTATGGGATGCGGATGCGGAGTTTTTCACCCAGGCCGGTGAAGGTGTCCACCCACTCCTGGGCCTCCTTGTTCCCTTTCCGAGCCCGTTCCCGGAAATCGGATAAGGCGTGTTCCAGCTGATAGAAGAAGAGGTTCTGCACTTTCCGGAGGTTCACGTCGAAGGGGAGGGCGTAGACCAGATCGACGCCGGTCTTCACCTTCTCCAGGAGGGTCGGATCGTCGGGCGTTTCGTCGAAGGCCCCGGCCAACCGTTCCAGGGTGTTTCTGAGGGTGTATTCCAGGGTCCGGGCGTCCAGCTCGATGCCGGACAGTTTCGCGGTTTCCAGGAGCCCCTGGACGGCCTCCGGTTCCAGATCGTCTTTGCCCAGCGCCGCTTTGAGATCGCTGTTGACCGCCAGTTCCCCGGCCACGTAGAGGGCCTTGGGGCAGGGGGTGTTGGTGTTCCGGAGAAACCGGACCAGGGGCGCGTTGTGGTCGTAGAGGTAGCGGTAGACCGACAGGGCGTCCTCCAGGGAAGAGGCGACCACGGTGTCGAGAATCTTCCGCTGCTCGTCCCGGAACAGCGACGACATGGAGTAAAAGGGCGCTGAGAAATAGTCGTCCAGCACCCCGTAGACTTCGGTGAAGTCCCCCCGGTTGAAGGCGTCGAAAGCCCGGGACCGCATGTCGTAGTAGTCGTCGCCGTCAAAGCCATCCAGAAGGGCGCAGGTGAGGGTGTGGTCCCCCATGTGGAGTGCCCCGTACCGGAAATCGGCCGTTTCCCGGGTGATTTCCGAGGTGATGGTGGTTTCGCCGATGGTGAGTTTGGTCTTGCCGGCAACTGCGGTTTTGACGTCCCGCTGCCCGGCGTTGTAACAGAAGAGGGCGGTGTGGTCGGCGTAATCCTCGAACAGGGAGGAACTGGCGAAGTGGATCGCCACCTCCCGGAGATCGACCATGGCGGGCCGGACGAATTTTTCGTAGATCTCCCGGCCGTTCCGGTTTTCGGGGATGTTGCTTTTGGCCGCTTCCAGCCGGTCGAGAAAGCGATCCTCGATGGATTTGCCGAAGACGTCCCCGTAGAGCTGGACGGCCCGTCCGGCGTACTGGATCACCTGGACCGTCTCGATGCCGGAGATTTCGTCGAAAAACCATCCGCAACTGGTGTACATGAGCATCAGGTTCCGCTGCATCTCCAGGTGCTTGAGGGCCTGTGTCCGGTCCGCTTCCTTGAGCCCTTTGGCGGCGTGGCGCCGGAAGAAGCGGTCGAGATTGCCCGGAGACCGGTCGAGGATGACCTGGATGTAGTCGTCCCGGGCCGCCCAGGGGTCCTTGAGGAGGGGTTCCATGGCTGCTTCATAGGCCGGGGCGACCGTGTCCCGGAGCCAGTCCAGGGCGTCGCGCAACGGGGCCCGCCATGCCTGATTCCAGCCGGGATTGCCGCCCGAATGACAGCCGCAGTCGGCGCGCCACCGGTCCACCCCGTGGCTGCAACTCCAGGCGGTGTTTTCGATGATCTCCACCTCGTGGGTGGGGGGATGGATTTCCAGGTATTCGGCGTAGTTGGTGATCCGGGCCAGGTCGTTGGATTCGATGTGATCGATGGCGTAGGCCAGGGCCATGTCGCCGTGGCGCTGATGGTGGCCGTAGGTCTCCCCGTCGCTGGCGATGTGGAGGAGCTGGGACCGCTCCCGCTCGTCGGAAAAGCCGCTGGTGAGCCGGTCGGCGAATGTTTCGCCGTTTTCCAGGAGCTTTTCGAAGGCCACCGCGTGGGAGATGGGCCCGTCGTAAAAGAAAAGGGCGATGGTCCGGCCGCTGGGGAGCCGCTGGAGGTAGGGCATGGTGGGATCGATGGTGTTGTCCGACACGTCCAGCCAGGCGTCCTCCGCGGGGTTGTCCAGGGGGCGGACCCTTCCGGCCTGGGTGGGGCTCAGGATGGTGAAATGAATCCCCAGATCCGCCATGATGTCGAGGGTTTCGGTGTCCACGCCGGTTTCCGGGAGCCACATCCCCTCGGGATG
>JAABTM010000382.1 GCA_011389855.1 Desulfobacteraceae bacterium | reverse complement strand
CCACAACAGACCTGCGAGGTTTTAAAAACCTCGCAGGTCTCAAAGAAAGGAGACCGATCCAATGACTGAGCCCATCAACATCCTCGTGGTGGACGACAACGAAGATCTCGCCCGGAATTTGCAGGACATCCTGATTGAATTCGGGTACGGCGCATCCGTAGCGCTTACCGGCGCGGCGGCCTTCGCCCTTTCGGAAACGACCCCCTTCGATCTGGCCTTGCTGGATTACAAACTGCCGGACATGGATGGTCTGCGATTGCGGGACCGGCTGGCGGAAACGACGGACGCGGCGTTCATCCTCATCACCGGCGTTACGCCGGAGGAATGGACGGAAGAAGCCATCCGGGACGGCCGAATCATCGCCCTGGAGACCAAGCCGTTGGACATGGCCCGGCTGTTGTCCCGGATACAAACGGTCGCGGACAGTCGGAAGGCGGCCGTATGAGCGACGCCGCCGCAAGGGCGCCTTTGTTCAGCACCAAGACCCACGGCATCGGGTTCGGGTTGTCCATCGCCCGGATGATAGTGGAAAATCACGGCGGGACGATTCGGGCGGAATCGCCGGTGGATGGCGGGACCCGCTTTGTGATCGCGCTTCCCCAGGCCAGACCTGCGAGGTTTTAAAAACCTCGCAGGTCTCGCGGGTGAATGGTTTGTTTCAAAAAACAAGGAGGCGTCATCAATGAAAAAACGAATTTTATACGCAAACGCGAACTACGAGGAAATCGTTTCGGAAAACGGCTATTTTGTCGATAAAACCCATTACATCGAAAAGCTGGAAAAAGTCGGAAATCCCGTGTTTCTCCGGCCCCGGCGCTTCGGCAAATCCTTATGGTGCCGCATCATGGAATGTTACTACAACATCAACCAGAAAGATGATTTCGACAGGTTGTTCGGCCACACCTGGATCGGCGCCCATCCGACGCCGCTTCGGAACTCGTTTTTTGTGTTGCATCTGGATTTTTCGGAGGTTGAATCCAGCGGCGAAATTGATCAAATCGAAAACAGCTTTCATTTTACCTGCAATTCCAAAATTGACGCAATGCTTGGGCTGTGCGATGTATGGTTCAAAAAGCGCGTTGTTATTGATTTTAACAAAAACACGACGGCGAACCTGCGAAATATTTTTAGCTTTATTTCTCAAAATAAACTACCTTCATTATACGTAATCATCGATGAATACGACAGCTTATCCTATCAATTAAGTGTTGAAAACGAAGACCGGCTTTACCATGGGCAGACCAGCGACGCCGGATTTCTGAAGACCTTTTTCAAAACCCTGAAGGAAGGCCGCAAGACCGGCGCCGTGGCCAACGTGTTCATTACCGGCGTCTTGCCCATCACCATGGACGAGCTGGCCTCCGGATTCAATATCGCTTCTTTCATCACCTTTGAACCGGGATTCGAGGCCATGCTGGGATTTACCCAGGAAGAAACGGACCGGCTTTTGGACGAGGTTTACCGGGATTATGGGTTTCATCCCTCCACGCGAGGACAAATCGACGAGTTGATCAAAAATCAATATAACGGCTATCATTTTGTCGATCCTTCGGGCGACCCCGTCTACAACCCGGCCATCCTCATGTATTTTTTGGACTATTTTACGCGGTATGGACAAATTCCGGAAACGCTGACGGATATGAATCCGCGAACGGATTTATCTTGGGTCGGACGAATTAAGGGGGCCAATCCCGGCGACACCGAAGAATTTTTCAATCAGTTGATCACTGAAAACACAATATGTTACGATCAAAATGTCCTGATGGTGAAATTCAACATGTCTCAGCCCTTTGAAAAAGGATTTTACCCGGTCTCCTTTTTTTACATGGGCATGTTGACCCGAAAGGACGATTTTTATCTCAAACTTCCCAATTTGAACATGCGCCAGATATTTGTCGAATACTTCAATGAACTGCACCGCATCGACGTGTCCACGAAATACGCGGAAATGATGCAGGATTTCGTGAACAATCCCGACCTGCCGACGTTGTTCGCCAACTACTGGGCGCTTTACGTCTCCCAACTGCCCGAAGCCGTGTTCCGGCAGGTCAACGAAAATTTTTATCGCACCACGTTTTACGAACTGTGCAGCCGTTATCTTTCCAAATGGTTTGTCTGGAACGTGGAACGATCCTATCCCCAGGGACGGACGGATCTGGAATTTGTCGGAAAATTCCACGAAAAGTTCGCCGGAAAGCGGATGGTCATCGAGTTTAAATATTATTCGAACGCGGCTTTCAACAAGCTTGGAGAAACCATTGAAGGTTTCACGCTGAAAGAAGAAGACGTTAAACAAATCGCCGGATACGTCGAAGGGTTGAGACGGGAATATCCGGAGGCCGATATTTCCCAGCATGTGATCTATTGTTTCGGAAATCAAGGGTTCCGGGTGTTTGCAATCGATTCAACACCGGAAAAGGGCGCCTGTCGCGGGGCCGTCCCGCCGCCGGACGGGGAAACGGAAAGAAGGGAATGTTGACAATGCATGGAAGCGTCGCTCGAAAGATATTGCGGACGGTTTGGGCCTCGTTGGCCGCTTTTTTGCTGGCGGCGGCCGCGGCCGCCGCCGACGAACCGCCGGACGGCGCCGCGGCCGTTCGGTTTTCCGAGTCGGAAAAGCGGTTCGTTCAGGCGCGCCGGTCCGTCCGCGTCGGTCTGATCCCCGGTTTCGAGCCCTATATGTTCGTTGGAAAGGATGGATCGTTCCAGGGCATCATCCCGGATTATCTCCGGTTGATCGAAGAGCGGACGGGCATCACTTTCCAGGCCGCGCCCCTGGATCTCGCGGAACTGGACGCGGACATGGGAGTCAAAATTGATTTTTTCCCCGGCCTGGAAAGCGTACTCCGGCGTCGGCGCATGGCATTCACAAAGACGCTCTTTTCCGACCCCTGGGTTCTCGTGAACCATAGAGACGCCCCCCTGATCACGGGCGTCAGGGATTTGGAAGGGAAAACGGTTTCGCTGGTGGACGGCATCTATATCCATGAGCGGCTGGCGGCGGACTACCCCGACATTCGAATCCGGCCGGCGAAAGATCATTACCGGGCGCTGGCGTCCGTGATGGCGGGACAGGCCGACGCTTACATTGGCCCGCTTTCGGTGGCCGGATATCTCATGTCGCACAACCGGCTGACGCACCTGAAGATCGCCGCCCCGTCGGGGTATCCGCCGGCGGAAGTCAAGTTCGGCGTTCGAAATGACTGGCCGGAACTCGTCGGGATTCTCGACAAGGCCATTTCCACGGTGACCCGCCGGGAAATGGACGCCATTTTTCGGAAATGGGTGCCCGTGCGCTACGAACGTGACGTCGACTGGACCCCTGTGTGGCGATGGATCGCCGGCATCGTGGCCGGCTTCAGCATCCTTCTGGCCGTTTCCCTGTGGTGGAATCGGAAACTGTCCGTCGAAATAGCCGAGCGTCGGCGGGCGGAAGAAGAATTAATGAAGAGCCAGACCATCCTGAAAAAGGCGGAAGAATTATCCGACATCGGCGGCTATGAGTATGATATTCCATCGGGCCGACTGGTGTTTTCCGACGGATACATGAAAATTCACGGGGTGGGGCAAAAAACGCTGCCGATAGAAGAGTTGATGCCAATCGCTTTCCCCGAGGATGTTCCGAAAATAGAAAAAGCCTTTGACAATGCGTTGCGGAATGTTCAACCGTATCACCTGGAACATCGGATTGTCCGACAAAACGACGGGGCGGTTCGGGTGGTCCAATCCAGCGCCGAGGTGATTTTCGACGATGCGGCCCGTCCGGTCAAGATGTACGGCTCGGTCCAGGACATCACTGAACGGAAAGCGGCGGAAGCGAAACTGAAAGATTATTCCGCGCGGTTGGAAGAAATGGTCGAAGCCCGCACCCGCGAACTCGAAAAAGCCCAGGAGGAACTGCTCCTGAAAGAGCGGCTGGCCGTGCTGGGCAACCTGTCGGGCAGCATCGCCCACGAGCTGCGCAATCCGCTGGCGGCCATCGACAGTTCGGTTTATCTGCTCAGGATCAGGCTCGGGGAAGACGTTGAAAAAGTCGGGGAACAACTTCAGCGCATCTCTTCCAACATAAGACAAGCCAACGGCATCATCCAGAGCCTGCTGGACCTGACCCGGATGGAAAAGCCCAGGACCCTCGCAATCGATCCGCGGCGGCTCGTTTCCGAGGTTCTCCGGGGCGACAACATCCCCAACACGGTCCGGATCGAGACGACCTACCCGGGAGAAGACCTTGCGGCGGAGGTGGACCCCCAGCAGATCCGTATGGCCTTGAAAAACATCGTCAAAAACGCTATCCAGGCAATGGGCGGCGCCGGAACCCTCCGGGTAACCCTCCGGTTCGCGGCGCCCGACCGGGCGGTCATCACGGTGTCGGACTCCGGGCCCGGCATTCCGCCCGAAGAAATGGAAAAAATATTCCAGCCGCTGTTCAGCACCAAGGTTCACGGCATCGGCTTCGGAGATC
>JAABTM010000381.1 GCA_011389855.1 Desulfobacteraceae bacterium | reverse complement strand
ATCGAATGGAGATCGGGTCGATTGTAACCCGCCACTGCCCCGTGCAACAAAGGAGGTTGGTTTTGAGAAAAACGGCAATATGGATCCTGTTCACCGTCATGTGCGTCGCCGCGCCCGCCATGGGCGCCGACATCCAGATCAACGCCCAGTTCAACGCATCCACCGGCGACAGCAACTTCGACGCCTTTTTGAGGCATATGAATGTCGCCGCCGGGGGCAAGCTCAATGTGTTTATTTCAGATCTCAGTTCCACCTACAACGTCCCCGCGAAAGACGTCCGCTTTCTTCTGTATGAAGAAAAGGTGCAGCCGGCGGACGCCTTCATGATCCTGCAACTGGTCCGGGTCACCGGCAAGCCCATCAAAAACGTCGTCAAACATTACCACAAACACAGGGGGAAAGGCTGGGGCGCGGTGGCCTATTCCTTCGGAATAAAGCCGGGCACTCAGAAGTACATTATCTTGACGCAAAACGTCCCATCGGTCATCTGGAACTACGAGGTGGTGGAACTCAGGGGGTCGAGAGGATCGAAGGGGTCGAAGGGGTCGAAGGGTTGGCATGGATCAAAGGGCTCTAAGGGCTCTAAGGGGAAAAAACATAAAAAGGATCACCACCACAAGCATGGATCGAAGGGCAAATAGAGATCACCTGCAAGCCGAAGGCAGTGGGCCTGTCGCTTCTGGCCGTCGTGGTTTCGCTTACCCTGATCCATTCCATCCTCCTCGTCTTGTTTTACCAGTTCGACAAGCCCGGCATCTACGGTCTTTTGCTGTGGTTTGATCTGGATATCGAACGGAACGTGCCGTCGGTCTACTCCTCCCTGGCCCTTTTTGTCAGTTCCGTGCTGTTTTTCGTCATCGGGATGTGTCATAAAAAATCGTCCGGTGGCGGAACGACGGGCTGGTTCGGCCTGGCCCTTGTTTTCCTGTTTTTATCCGCCGACGAGGGGTTCAAGATCCATGAAAACATCGGCGATATCGTGGAGGATTACGTCAAGGCGACGGGATTCGTCTATTTCCCGTGGATCATCCCCTATGGTTTCGCCGTCGTCGCATTGGCCCTCGCCTATCTGAAATTCATGTTGAAGCTGCCGAGGGAGACCGCCGTCCGGTTCCTTCTGTCCGGCATCATTTACCTGACCGGGGCGGCGGTGTTCGATATGCTCGGCGGGCGGGCGGCGGAACTGCACGGGTATGATTCAGTCCTGTACAGCGTTCTCTATACAATTGAAGAATTCCTCGAAATGATCGCGATCGTTGCATTGATCCATGCGCTGCTGCTATACATGGAACGGCAATTCGGCCGTATTTGCATCACGTTCCGGATGGAGGGGATCAAAGATGACCCATCATAGCGCCGGTTATGGCGGCGAATTGAGGGCTTCCACGGAACCCGCGGCTTCACGGAATAACATTGAACCTTAACACTCGATTCAGGTGCCTCCATGACCGACAAAAAATTCGACCCCAAGAAATTGCAGAAACTGAACAACCCCCAGCGACTGGCGGACATCCCGCCCGATTACATCGCCGGCAAACTGAACACCGCCAAACCCGACTTCATGGTCGAAATCGGCGCCGGCACCGGATTTTTCTGTATCGCATTTTTCGATCAGCTCAAACCGGCAACGGTCTACGCCTGCGATATCTCGGATGTCATGATCGACTGGATGACGGAAAACGTCTCCCCAAAATACCCCGGCATCATCCCTCTGAAATCCGAAGAACACGCCGTACCCCTCGACGACGCCATAGCGGACGTGGTCTTCATGATCAACCTGCACCATGAACTGGAACACCCGTCCCGGTCGATCCTGGAATCCCATCGGCTCCTGAAGCCCGGCGGCGAAATCTTCATTGTCGACTGGAAAAAGATGGAGATGCCGGAAGGCCCGCCCGCAAAAATCCGATGCCGGCCCGAAGACGTCGCGGATCAGTTGACCGAAGCCGGGTTCGTCGGCGTATCGATGTTCAACGACCTGCCGAAGCATTTTCTGGTGGTGGGGAAAAAGACGATTTGAAAAACGATGCGTTTCTTGTCAGTGGATATAGTACCGTCCCAGCCGGGTCGGCACCGTTTGATAAGCCGTGTACTGGTCCGGCCCGAACCAATTCTTTTCAATATCCTCGAAACTGTTCGCCAGCCGTTCCATATCGGTCTTCGTCAGCCGCTTTTCGCCCATATCCTGGAGGATCGCGCTTTCGCTCCGCATGTGACGGCGGGTCACTCCGATGTAGCCCATCGCCATATAGACCAGCATCTCGGGCCCTTCCGGATCATTGTCCCGGCACCGCGCCATGGCCCGCCGGACGCCCCGGAGAAATTCCCGGCCCAGCTCATGCTCCCGCATCATCCGCCAGATCAGGTTGCCCTCAGCCGCGGTTCGGATATCTTCAAGAAGGGGATAAAGGAGCGTCTCCTCCTTGCCGTGGTGGCCTTTGTCGGCGAAATTCATCAAAAAATCGACCAGGGCGTCGATGTGTTCGGGGTTTTCAACGGTCCAGTTCCGCTCGATCCGGCGACAAATCGCCTCGAGAATATCCAGGGCGACGCCGATGGTCCGGTGTTCGCTCCGCAGGGTTTCGACAGGGTTCATGAAGATATCCTTCGTTGTTGGTAAAGATGGGGTCCAACCTACCGCTCGCTGCTGGACTTCACTTTAACCTTTCCGGCCCTGTCGGGAAATGGGGGGACAGATGTATTGTGGGGGGCTTATTCCAACCATCGCACTGCGGATTTTCCTCCCCCATCTGGGGAGAAATCGCACTCAATGCGGGCGGGAAGAATGGGAGGGAGCATAGGTTCAGGGGTTGGGAAAATTATTCCTTCGTAAAAAACCGTTTCACCGCTTCGTAAAAAATCTCCACCCCGACCTCCAGCACCGTTTCGTCGATGTCGAACCAAGGGGAGTGGAGGGGACTGAAAATCCCATTTTCCTTGTTGGAACAGCCCAGCCGCATGATGGCGCTGGGGCGCTCCAGGGTGAAGTAGGAAAAATCTTCGGAGCCCATGATGGGCGGCAGGTAATGGGCGTTTTTTTCGCCCAGAACGACGCCGGCGGCGTGATAGAGCGCATCGGCCACGCCGATGTCGTTGGTCAGCACCGGCACGCCTTCGGTGATCTTGAAATCGCAGCGGACATTGAAGGTCTTTTCCAGTCCCAGAACGATGTCCTGGAGCCGGTCGAACACCGTCCGGCGGATCTCTTCGGTCAGGGCCCGGATGGAGCCCTCCAAGTGGGCGGATTCCGGGATGACGTTGGCGGCGCCGGGCGCGGAGAAGATCCCGACGGTGACCACCGCCGACTCCGTGGGCTTGACGTTGCGGCTGACGATGGTCTGGACGTGCTGGACAAAGGCCGATGCCGCCACGATGGGGTCGTTGCCCTCCTCCGGCCGGGCCCCGTGAGCGCCTTTGCCGGTGACGGTCAGGGAAAACCGGTCGGCCGAGGCGTATCCCTTGCCCCGGAAGACGCCGGCGGAGCCGACGGCCAGATCCGGCGACATGTGGCCGGCGATGACCCGGTCCACATGGGGATTTTCCAGGACGCCCTGGTCGATCATGGCCCGGGCGCCGAGGCCGCGCTCCTCGGAGGGCTGAAAGAAAAATTTGACGGCCCCTTTCCGGTCGGCCATAAAACCGGTATCGACGATTTTCCTGGCCACGCCGAGCATGATGGCGGTGTTGGCGTCGTGGCCGCAGGCGTGCATGACGCCCTCGTTTTCCGATGCGTAGGGCGTCTCGCTGAGTTCCTGGACCGGGAGGGCGTCGATGTCCGCCCGAAGGCCGATGACGGGGCCGTCCCCGGTTCCCCGGATCAGCCCCACCAGGCCGGTCATCAAAGGGATCCGCTGGACCGCCGCGCCCATATCCTCGAGGGCGTCGGCAATAACCTCCGTGGTGCGCAACTCCTGGCCGGAGATCTCCGGGTGCTTGTGGAGATCGTGTCGGATCGCCTGCAACCATCTGTAAAACTCCGGATTCCGGGGAAAATTGGACTGGCTCATGACAACCGGCTTTCTATGGGTCAAGGGTCTTGGTTTGGGAAAATCGGGAGCCGAACACGGCCTTCAACATCTTCACTCTGCTACATAAAATAAATGGATATGTCAAGAATGAATCTTTCAACTGGAGAAATCACCATGACCGCATTCGCCATTCGCTTTTATCGATCCGCCGCCGGGCCGCTTTTGATGCTCGGGGCCGCCATGTCCTTTACCGTTATGAACGTTCTGGTCAAGATCGTCGGGCCGGAGTTCCGGGTGTGGGATCTCGCCTTCTACCGGTTTTTCGGCGGTTTCGTCATTCTGGTTGCGTTTTTGGGCCGCACCGGCAATCCGTTCAGGGGCTACAACATCCCGCTGTTGATGGTCCGGGGCTGCACCGGGTCCGTCGCGCTGGTGCTGCTCTACGGGGCCATCCGCCTGCTGCCGGTCTCCACGGCCATGGTGTTATTCTTTTCGTTTCCGGCCTATGCGG
>JAABTM010000380.1 GCA_011389855.1 Desulfobacteraceae bacterium | reverse complement strand
GCACGTCGTAGAGGTCGCTGTTTTCCGCTTCGATCATCCGGCCGATGTCGTGGAGTTGTTCGGGGCCGTAGCCTTTTTCGGCCAGGCCGTCCAGCAGCTTTTTACGGGTGTCGGGCCGGCCCCAGAGGGCGCGGAGTTCGTCTTCGTCCCTGAACAGCTCGGGCAGGTCGCCGAAAAGCTGCTCCACGAACTGGGCCGCCGACAGGGGTTTGCCGTCCCGGCCCCAGAAGGTGGTGGCGGCGATGTGCTGGATGGTCCGTTCCTTGCCGTCGGCCAGTTTCACCCGGACTTTGCGTCGCTTTCCGCACACGCAGGGGCGTTGGCCGCATTCGGGGCAGGGTTCTTCGGGACCGGGCGGTTCGACTTCGCAGATGCAGGGCCGCTCGCCGCAGACGGCGCAGGGTCTGGGCGGATTGACCGCGCAGGCGCAGGGGATATGGCCGCAGTTGGGGCAGGGATCGGGCGGCAGGGGATCGCCGTCCCATTCCGGGTCGCTGAAATGTTCGTGGGCCCGGACGAAATCGTAGATGGTGAAATAGTCCTTGCCCTCGAAAAGCCGGATGCCCCGGCCCACGATCTGCTTGAACTCGATCATGGATTTGATGGGCCGCATGAGCACCACGTTGCGGACGTTGCGGGCGTCCACGCCGGTGGAGAGCTTTTTGGAGGTGGTGAGCACGGTGGGGATGGTCTTTTCGTTGTCCTTGAACGTGCGCAGAAAACGATCGCCCTGATCGCCGTCGTTGGCGGTCACCCGGACGCAGTAGTCGGGGTGGGCGCTGGTCTTGAACCCGTTGACGAGATCGCGGACGGCCAGGGCGTGGGCCTGGGTGGCGCAGAAGACCAGGGTCTTTTCGCCCTGGTTGATGAGGTCCATGAACACTTTGACGCGGTATCGCTCCCGCTCGCGGATTTCGATGACGCGGTTGAAGTCGTCCTCGACGTAGCGCCGTCCTTCCTCGATCTCGCCTTCGATCACTTCGTCGTCGGCGGTGTAGACGTAGTCGTCCAGGGTGGTGACGATTTGACGGACCTTGAAGGGGGTGAGGTAGCCGTCGTTGATCCCCTGTTTCAGGGAGTAGACGTAGACCGGCTCGCCGAAATAGGCGTAGGTGTCCACGTTGTTTTTGCGTTTGGGGGTGGCGGTGAGCCCGAGCTGGACCGCCGGGCTGAAATAGTCCATGATGCCGCGCCAACTGCTCTCGTCGTTGGCGCCGCCCCGGTGGCATTCGTCGATGACGATGAAGTCGAAAAAGTCGGGGGGATATTCGCCGAAGCTGGAGGCGGGGTTGCCGTCGGCGTCCCGGCCGGTCATGAAGGTCTGGAAGATGGTGAAAAAGATGCTGCCGTTTTTGGGGACCCGGCCTTTTTTCCGGATGGTCTCCGGGTCGATGCGGACGAGGGCGTCTTCCGGAAAGGCGGCGAAGTCGTTGAAGGCCTGGTCGGCGAGGATGTTCCGGTCGGCCAGAAACAGGACCCGGGGCCGGCGGCCGGGTTCGCCGGAGTTGCGGGCGGCCAGGCTCCAGCGGGCGTGGAAGAGCTTCCAGGCGATCTGGAAGGCGATGGCGGTCTTGCCGGTGCCGGTGGCCAGGGTGAGGAGAATCCGGTCCCGGCCGGCGGCGATGGACTCCAGGGCCTGGTTGATGGCGTTGTGCTGGTAATAGCGGGGCTGCCAGAAGCCGCCCCGGTCGTTGAAGGGGACGGCGCCGAAGCGGTCGCGCCAGACGTTTTGCTCGGCGAAGGCGTCGGCCCAGAGGGCGTCGGGCGTGGGATAGGCGTCGATGTAGCCTTCGGCGCCGGTATGGAGGTCGGCTTGATAGATGCCGTCGCCGTTGGTGGAGATGGCGAACCGGGTCTGGAGGCGTTCGGCGTAGCGCTTGGCCTGGGCCAGCCCTTCGGTGTCCGGGAGGTCGCGGCGCTTGGCTTCGATGACGGCGAGTTTCTGGCCTTTGTAGATGAGGACGTAGTCGGCGATGTCTTTTTGGGCGCGTTTGCCCGCGCCCAGGAGGCGGCCCGGCGCGATGACTTCGCGCTGGACCCGGCTGCCGTCCACGACGCCCCAGCCGGCGGCTTTCAGGGCCGGGTCGATGAGTTCGGCGCGGGTTTGGGCTTCGTTCATCGTGGCTTATCTCCTCCGATTCATCTTAATATCCATGGGCGATCAAAACCCGATCAAGAAAATTTTGACTGCGGTCATAACCTCATCTAATTGAAATCATATAGTTTTTATCTCAATAAACTCATTGGCCCAACGCGATAATCAAAACCCGATCAAGAAATCAGGCCCAAGAGGGGGCGTAGCCTGATCGCGGGTGGTCAGGATCAGCAACCTTGATCAATCCCACCTCCTGCGCCTTGCGGATTACCACCGACGCCTGAGAGGCATTCTTCGAATCGATTCCGAAACGCTCACAAAGCGTTGCGTTCTTCATCCGATCGCCACTGAGAAATTTTAAAACAGCATGCTGGTAGCATGCACGCACCCGCTCGTCCGGCGTCATATCGGCGAATTTACGGGGGCCATAGAGAATCACCTGCATCGAATCCCCCGTTTCCCGGAATAACGGTGGCGGCAACTGAGATAGCTCCACCTCCGCGATCACCTTGTCAAGGCCGCTCCCTTGTTCCTCGCAAAATCCCATGCGGCGCATCAGCGAGGCAAGCGCTTCGTTACGCGAGCGGGGTGGAAGGTCGATCATTCGGTCAGCTTGAACCAGGGGACGGCCGGGATTGGTAATTTCGATGCGATCATTGAAAAGCTCGATCTGCGGCCCGGCCCCCCTGACCGTCATATCCTGGTGAATCAGAGCATTGGCGACCAGTTCGCGTATTGAAAGTTCAGGAAAAAGCCGATGGGACACCCTGCGCGCTGAGCCGATGTGCTCATTTTTAGGAATCAGTCCATTGATGTAGTCGACCAGTCCCATGAAGCCGGCGGCATACCCTTTTTGCCCGTCCAAACGATGGGTTACGGTCGCCGCGCGGTTTTTGCCGTCGTACACGATCAACCGCACCCCTTTACGCGCCAGGGACGGGTCAAACCGATCCAGTCGCATGGCGAAGAGAATTGCGCCCAAGTGGGTGATGTTCCACCGTTCGCCAACATCACGTCTGATCAGCCGGTCGGCCTCCAGACGTTCAAATATTCCGACGCGGTTGTCGGGAAGCGGTTGCCTGGTCAGGCGGAAATATTGGGCGTAATCGAGCAGGTCCAGCACTTCGTCGCCCGATGCGTACTGCTTGGCGATCGCATGCTCCCAAATGTAGGGGCGTAGACTCTCGATCAGCTTGGCATACCGTTCAGGGTAGTCGGTGAGCCTCGGCGTGGCACTGCCGATCCGGATGTATGCGATATTGGCGAAATTGACCGGCGCGCTGGTCGCTGCTGGGATTTCCAGGATCACCACGGGTCCTTTGGGGTGATTGACCCGGCGAAAACCAAATGCCACGCTGGGTTGCAGGCGCTGAGCCAGCCAGAGCTGAAATTCCTGGTTGCCCACCCTGCGTGCGTCCGGGTCGAATTTGGTGCCCACAACTTCATGGCTGTTGTCATCGACACCCCAGAGCATATAGCCGAAATCCTGCCCCTCCAGCCGGGCTGCGTTAGACAAAGCGGAACAGCGTTTGCCGATTGCCTCGGGATCGAAATTGTCCCGTTTGAATTCCAGCCAAGGCAATTCACTGTGATTCGATCGGAGTGCATCGATCAGTTCGATATCGCGAGTCTCGCTCATGCCGCGGCCTTTGACATTCTGTTTTCCGCCTTCTCCGCCGTCAGTTCGCCGGAGAAGGCTTTTTGGAGGAGGGATTGTTTGAGTTCGGCGAGGGCGGTGAGTTTTTGTTGGTAGATGGATTCGAGTCGTTGGATATTTGATTCCATTTCAATCATATTGGATGAAATCTCAGATTGATCAGAGATAGAGGGGCGATAAAATTCAAAATCATTTATCTGTTTTCCACTAATGTGGGGAACGCTAAGCCCAGTTTGGATTGATAAGACATAGTCCGTAAACTTCTTGCTTCCAACAAGATATTTCAGAAACTCTGCACTCAAATTTGACTCTGGTCGTAAACGGGCAACCCGCTGGACTAACAGACAAGGCAAGTCAGATTCAGACACCTGAGCATATTTTATCCCCGCTTTCACCCAAGTTCGATCCATCGCTAAAACGATATCCCCTACCTGCAAGTGATAATCTGAATATTGCGCGGCATTATCTTTGGGCCATTTTTTACAATTTTTCCAACGAAAAGCTCCCTGAATGATGTTGTCGCCCCTCAAAAGACGAATGCCATCTGAAGCATCCGTATAGCCCTTACTCTTGAACGCATAACCCGTCAAAAGATCAATTTCTTTGCCTAAATTGGTTTTAGACCAGCCATCACCTTGTTTATTAAAAACAGAATCCAAATAGCTACTAAACAACTCCCGCGCATTAGCAAGATTCTTTTCGGTGTTGGCGACCGCCGTTTCGAGCCCCG
>JAABTM010000097.1 GCA_011389855.1 Desulfobacteraceae bacterium | reverse complement strand
TTCCTTCCAGGATGTATGCCGCCACTATGATGGCAACGGTCAATATGATCCACCGCATGAAAAACCCGCGCATGATCCGCTTCCCCGGTTCTATTCTCAAACCCATGTCGTTCCTCCCGTGTTTCGGTCAATGAACGGTTCATCTTATCATTTCCAATCCCCCGGCGCAAATGGCGAAATGACGGCGATCTTGAAAATAGACGGCTGAAGGGAAGAAACCGACGGACGTCGTGGAACACAAATGGGGTGGGCGGGCTTCGCCCCTGATGAGGCGAAGCCCGGTTAGATTGGTTTATCGGAGGGCGCTGATGGAGCCGTTGAGGATATCGAGTACGAAATCTGGATTATGGATTCCGTGGCTGCCGTCGGCGTGGACCAAGTCGTGATTCCACTTGGCCTTGGCGATGTTCTGACCGTTGGTCGCGATGCCGTCGACGGTGGAATCGACAATCCCCTCGCCGTTGGTGTCGCCGGCCTGGACCTCGCCCGCATCGACTACGCCGTCGTTGTTGGCATCCTGCCAGAGAACGATGGCGCTGTGGGCCGTGCCCACCTCGGTTCCATTCACGAGGGTGATGTCATACCCGTGGGGGAACGCATCCTGGGCCGCGATGGACTGGATGGTGTTGGCTGCGGCCCCCGACGCGTCGATGATCGCCCCGTAGTTGTTGTCGCCGCTGTCATAGTCGAGCAGCACGCCGGTGGCCTGACCCGCCAAAGTCCGAATGTCGGTTAGCAGCGATCCTTCGATGAGGGAGAGTAATTCATCCATCAGAGAAGTCACCGTCGCCTGGATGGATCCGCCGTCGAATTCTCCGTGGCAGTTGGCGCAGATGGTCGGGCTGGCCTCGAAGGTATGATTCGTGCCGCTGAGGTTGTAGCTCAGGTAATCCGGCGGATCGGTCAGCTCCATGTGGCAGTTGGTGCAGGTGTCGGTAATATAGGAATGGGCGCCCCTGGCCCCCGGTCTTACAAAGAAGCCGTTTTCACCCATAAGGATATCCCCCTGGGGCCCTGGATGGGTGGAATTGTCCTCCATGTCGACGCTGCCGTTGAAATAGTTCTCGCCGTACAGAGACGTGCTGAATGGGGCCCGTCGGGAGTTGTGGCAAATCATGCAGACCGCCCCGCGCCCCACGCCGGTGGCGATGAAGCCGCCCCGGAGTTCGGGGGTGGTTCCTGCCACCCGCACGGTGGCCGTGTTAGGCTTGCCGGAGGACGTTCCTTGCTCGTGGGGTTCATGGCAGGCGGCGCAGGTGACGGGCTGGATCTCATCCGCTGCGAAACCCGGCACGGAGGCGTCCTTGTCGAACCCGGCCGCCGCCCATTGGATGAAGCCGTTGCCGGTATGGCAGGGCGAGCAGAACCCCCGGGTTCCTTCTTCGATGGCCAGTTCGAAATCCGCATGGCCGCTCTCTTCCCACTGCTGATACCGGGCATGGCGCGGCGGTTCGCCATGGCAGGTGGCGCACACGTCCGAAGAAACGCTCACGCGCGGCGCGCCTTCGGCGTGGGCACCTTGGTTGTTCTGGGGACCGTGGCAGTTTTCGCACTGGACGTTGCCCATCCGGGCCGTATCAGGAAACTGGTTGAGGGTCGTCGTCCAGTTGTCGCCGGGGTTGTTGAGCAAGCCGGCGTTGAGAAAATTCTGGTAATCGGGTTGATCGTCGATGCCGTTGTTGCCTGCCTCGGGATTGAATCCCACAGTATGACACGGAAAACAACTCTCTCCATAGTGCGTGCTGGTGTCCAGGTTCTGCTGGAAGATCTCCGCGTGGCCGGTCTGGGCCCAGGGCGTGAACTTGTCGGGAGCGTTGGCGTCGTTGTGACACCCCAGGCAGCCGGCGTCCGGGATGGGACGACCATCGGCGTCCTTGCCGGTGATAATGCCGCGCCATTCTCCGGCGAAAACTTCTATGGTCGTGCCGCTGACGGTTTCCGTCACGGTGTGCTGGCCAATCTCGGTCGGCGTGAAGGATGGGTTGCGAACCGTTGGACTGTCCAGCGCCACTGTCGTGCCGCTTGGAGCTACCACGCTCCAGTTGTAACTGGCCTGCTCCGCGCCATGGAGCAGAACCGGCGATCCCGTGGGGACGGTTCGGATGCCCGCACTGACGGCGTAAGGAACCGGTGTATGGACCGCCACCTTGTCGGTGTAGGTTCGGCCGTCCACCGTCACGTCCACTTCAAATACGGCCATGCCCGCCTCTTCGAGAGCCAAGGGATTGATGCCCTGAACCATGAACCGGTCCAGCGTTTCCAAATGATCGTACAAGGCGCCCCGATAGGCGGACCGCTGCCCCAGGGTCACGGTCGGATTGGCGGTGTTGCCGTTGGCAATGGACGCGGTCGCGCCAGCCACCTGCCGCCAGGCGTAGGTCGGAGTTCCCGTTGCACCATTGAGCACGGTCACCTCTGCCGACAGAGGGACCGCCTCGCCCGTGGCCGCCGTCAGGTCGTCCACGGCGTCGACCGCCACGCCGTTCATGGGATCGAGAGAAACGCTCAATTGAGGACTCGATCCCGCTACCAAGGTGAGGGACTCCGTCGCCTCATTGAAGTTATCCCGGTTGAACATAAGCGTATAGGATCCCACCGGCAACTGGGCCGAAAACCGACCGTTGGCGTCGGTGACGATATCCACGCCCACATCCGGCATCGTCTCCACGGTTACACCCGCCTGGCCGTTCCCAGTGAGGCTGTTGGTCACCATTCCGGAAACCGTGCCGCTGGCTGTTTCCCCCGGAGGCCCCTGGGGTCCCGCAGGTCCGGCAGGTCCGACCTCGCCGTCGTCGCCCTCGCATCCGAGCAGCGCCAGTGCGAGCACCATCATTAAAATGCCTAACCATTTGAAGAACGATATCTTCCTCATAATCTCCCCCTTCTTGCCCTCAGGGCGGTTACTGGTAACGGATGATGACCATTATCCAATCGACGCCTGCTCCTTTCTCCTGAGGATATTTATTTGCTTCTGTTCTCCGTCCTGCCTATCCGTGGCATTCGAAGGCCGTGGTGCAATTGGGCGACGTCGGATGGCCCGGCGGCTGGAAGATTTCATCGCCGCCATCGTCATCGCCGTCATCAGACGGCTGCACCGGCGGACCCAGATCGAAACCACCGCCGTTTTGTTGCATGTGCAATTCAGCGTTTTCATTTTCATGGCAAACGCCGCAGGTGATGGCCACCGGCGTGGCGTACCGGTCGTCGGCGGGGGAGGCGATGTCGTCTCCCGTGCCCACGGCGGTGGTCTGAATCCCGGGAGATGGATTTTGGGTCCCAGGCAAATGACAGGCGTCGCAGTTTTCCAGTTTCCCTGGATAGTGGCCTCTGTAAACATGTTCCGTGCCGCCATATCCATAAACCACCAGAGGGTCATTTGCTTCGGCGCTGTGAATGGCGTGGATGAGAAACTTGAAGTCAATAGCTTGCTCCACCCGCCCGTCTTCTGTCAGAGCTGGATCGTCCGGCCGTTGGGCGATGTCGGTGGCGTTGCCGTTGTGGCAAATAACGCAAACCTGGGGCGCGTCGGTCCGGTTGTTGCCGTGGAGGCTCAACGAAACGTGACAGTCGTTGCAGCCGTCAATGTCGGCCACTTCTCGTCGCTTTTGGGGTTCGTCGTCCGTTATGGCAAAGTGCTGAAAATCATTTTTCACCGGAATGCGTTCATCTTCGCCATCTCCATCCACGTCCACCGCTGGATGGCCTTCCAGGGCCGCCGTGCCGGAGCCTGTAACGTCGGCGGGAATAGCTACCGGTGAGGTCACGGTAAAGGAGCCGTCTGCATTACGAACCGCTTCGGCCAAAGCGTCGATGGAAACCGGCTGGGCCGGATCGTTGCCGCTGCCCTGGTTGTCATAATTTTCGGTGTTCCAACCAATGATCACCGCCAGCCGACTGGCGCCTTCCGGCACCATGAAAGGGGCGTCGGCCTGGATGTCGTAAAATCGCACGGGGTCGTCTTCCGACTTTGTTGGATCGATTACGGCGAACGTCACCTGGGGCCGTTGACCGGGAGCGGCGTTTTTCACCGACTGGATATCAAACTCGAACGCCTTGGCAGCGTCTGTTTCGGGAATCCGATGCGCTGAAACGATCCGGTTAGCTGTATGGCAATCGGCGCAAAGGCTGTTGTCTTCACGGGGGCCTTCGGTGTGCATTCTTTGATAGCTGTCCAGAGGCGGTTCCGGCAACTCGAATTTGATATTATCGTGGCATGAACCGCAGGCCTCTTTCGTGGGGACCGATTTCCAGTTGTTGCCGTCTTTGGACGTCGATCCGTCGTGACATTTGTAGCAGTTTCGGATGTCCATGGGCAGATGAACATCGGAATAGTCATGCGCGCTATTCCGGTAGCCCCATATCGTGTATGACTCTCCATTCTCGACGCTGGGCAGATTCGCCCCTCTGTGTATCTTATGAATCATCACCTTCATATCCAGACTGTTGCCGCTGTGGGCGTCGGCCGTATCAGGAATATGGCAGGTAACGCAATATGCGATCTCTTTTCGACCCCCGCCATGGACTCCCAAATCATGGTGGCATTCGTTGCAGGAAGATGTGGCCGCCACTTTCCGGGTTTCTGTAATGGGTTCGTTGTCCGGCCTAAAATCATAATACGGATTGCTTTTATTTCCATCGATTTGAAAGGCAATCCGATGAGTGCGATCCGGCCAATCCGTGGAAAATTTGTAAGACAACACATATTTGCCTTCCTCGGCCTCGGTGTCGTCCGTAATCATAGTGGTGTCCACGCTTATGTACCCCGCCTGGTCTTGTTCAGCGGAATCAGGAGCCGGTCCGGGTTCACCCGGCCCCCGAATCTCCTTCCCCATTTTATAGCTCTGCCAATAACTGGCGTCGCCATTTGTTTCCGACGTCAAATAGGCCAGGGTGAAACGAAAACGGATATCTTCGTTGATCAAAAGATCGCCCAGGTCGGAAATCGGCTCGCCGTTGCGAGTCAACGTGAGCGGCAATTTTATGGTAAACTTTCCTTCGGCTCTGTCGACGGGCTCTTTAATCACTACATTCCCTTCAATAGCGACGTCTGTATTACCGGGATCAATCTGATGCACCGCCTCGGCTTCCGCCAGATTGCCCCCGGCGTGACATACAACGCACGCCTCGCTGACGGCCCGCTCATCGCTAACGGGCTCCTCCTGATCGATGGGATCGTCCGCTTCCTCTTTTTCTCCGAGGTCCTGACTGTCGCACCCCAGGATCGAAAGGGAAAAGAACAGCAAGAGGCCCGTGGCCCAGAGGCTTTTT
>JAABTM010000096.1 GCA_011389855.1 Desulfobacteraceae bacterium | reverse complement strand
TGTCTCGAAAAGATACGGATCATGATTCCCTCCTCTTCCTCGGAAAAAAATAAAGGTCCGGTTTAGACGGCTATTTCTTCAGATAAAACTCTTCGAACAGCACCAGGGCCTTTTTCACCGCGAAGGTGGCGCTGCGGGACGAGATGGTGGCGCCGCTGACGCCGGTGATGTCCTTTCCCACCTCCAGCGGATCGTCGGTGGTCTTGCCTTCGTACTGCTGCATGTAGCTGCTGCGGGCGATGGGGCGGCCCCGCTTTTCCTGGTAACTCATGACCTTGACCACCCGCACCGTGGGCTTGAAGTCCATGGCGATGATGAATTCCACGGGCCCCCATTTGCCTGGTTCCACGTCGATGATGGCCACCCCGATCTTTTTGCCGTTCCGGATGGCGAAATAGAACGTGACCTCCTTCTGGGCCTCGACATCCGCCGACTCGGACCCTTCCTGGACATCCACCAGCTTGCCCCCCAGCCGCTCCTTCACGCGCTCCAGGGTCTCCCCTTCCAGGGTCTTGGTCTGGACGGAGAATTTCGCGTCTTCCCCGAAGATGGTGGTCAGGGCTTCTTTTTTGGATAGCAGTTGAAACGCCCCGGCCGGACCGGCCGCCAAAAAGCCCATGCAGAACAGAACCATTGCAGAGATCGTTATCGCTTTTTTCATCATGACATCCTCCTTTTTCAGGTTTCACTCGGTTTGGGGCAAAGCCTTGAGCAACCGCTTAAGGCCGGAAGACAAGCGTTTCTCGCCGGTTTCGGCGACCACGATGGCCTCCATGCCCGCTTTTTTTTCGACCATTTCAAGGCCCTTTTCGGGCCCCAGTACAAACACCGCCGTACACCAGACATCGGCCGTCAACGGGTCGGCGGCGAACAGATTGACGGCGATGGTCCCTTCCGAGGGGTAACCGGTTTGGGGGTCCAGAATATGGTGATACCGGCGGCCCTCCTGCATGAAGAACCGCTCGTAATCGCCGGACCCCATGACGGCCAGGTCCATCACCTCCACATATCCCAGGATTTCGTCTCCCCGGGGGTTGCGGATGCCCACCTTCCACGGGGTTTGGCCTTTGGCTCCCATGGCGTAGACGTCCCCGCCCGCGTCGATGAGGGCCGAGGGCGCGCCATTCTCCTTCAGGGTTTCGGCCGCCGCTCCGATGACGTACCCCTTTGCAATGCCGCCCAGGTCGATGCGGACATCCGGACGGCGTTTCCGCAGCGCCCCGCCGGCCAGTTCCAGGTTGTCATATCCGACCCGTTCCAGCGCCGCGTCGATGGTCGCATCGTCCGGGACCGCCGGATCATCGCCGTAAAACCCCCACACATCGACCAGCGGGGAGATGGTGATATCGAAGGCCCCGTCCGTCTCCCGGCTCACCGAAAGTGCCAGGCGCGTCACCGCCAGGATTTCCGGATCGGTGATGGGCGTCCCCGCCTCGTTAAAGGCGTAGAGGGGGCTCTCCGGGTTGTGGATATTGAATTTTTCGTCCACGGCCTGCATCCGGTCAAAGGCCTTTCGGATGGCCGGCTTGGTGGTGGACGCCGGCCCCACCGCATAGATGGTCACGTAGGTGTCCATCAGGAAGCGGGTGTCTTGTTCCAGATGAAACCGCCGGGCGTTGTAGGTGCGAAACGCGAACAAACCGGCGACGATGAGCGCCGTCAGAAAGAGAACCGCTTTGAGATGTTTCAAGAGTCGCTCGCATTTAGAATGTGGTCCGCCATCCCAGGGTGAACCGGGTGTATTCCAGTTCCTCGGAGCCGTCCGAACGGTCCGCGTCGGTATAAGATACCTGGGGCATGATGGTGGAACTGTCGGTTACGAAGTAATTGATGCCGAAACTGAAGGAGTCATAGGTGTCCGTCAGCATCTCCTGTTGTACTTCGTAGAGTTCCGCATGGCTGAACTTGGCCACCATCCGCCATTTGCTGGTGATGTCCCAGAGGCCCTTGATGAAGTAGCCCTCCTGCTCGCCGTCGGCTACGCCGGTTCCTGTCAGGGGGATATCCTCGAATTCCTTATACATGTACTCGCTCATGAGTGTGACGTTCTTGATGCCCACGTCCACGCCCAAAGCGTATTTGAAGGAGTCGTTGTCGTCCTCCCGGTCCCATTTTCCGTAGGCGAAAGAGCCCATGAGCCGGAACCGGCTAAGGAAAGGCACCTGAAATTCCGGCGCGATATGGACCAGCCCCGACATGCCGCCGTTGTTGTCGGCGTAATTATAGGAATCGAGAATGAACGTAGACGAATCGTCGCCGTTGAGCAGGTAGAAATAGGCGGGCAGGGAAACCGGGCCCAGGTCGAAGTTCTTGTAGACCTCCACGCCGATGTCGTGCCATTCCTGGAGCCGGAGCAGACCGTTGTTGCCGTGGTACTGCTGGTGCCACCAGAGCTGCTTGGCGTATTCCTCGGAATAGAGGGGATCGAAAAGGCCGGCCCGGAACTCAATGCCATAGGGGAGCAGTCCGGCCATGGCGGCCTCGGAGATCTTGGTGTTGATGTCGGAATTGGAATCCCGGCTGATGTCCGTTCCCAGTCGCGGGGTGGCCCCGGAGGTAACGCCGGTGTTGGTCTGGACGTCCATCCGCAGCCAGTCGTTGAGGCTCTTGGTCATATAGATGAAAAGATTGTGAACCCCGGCGGAGAGGTTGTTGTTCTGATCGATGCCGTTGCGTTCGCCTTCGGAGCGGTCCGCCAGATAGAACTTCAGATGGCCGCCGAAGGTGAGCCCCTGGGTGATGCCGCCGCCGGGGGACGGCTCTTCCTTCATCTCGTCCACATCCATCAGATCACCCTCCAGGGCGATGTCCAAGGACCCGCCATCATCGGCGCCGAACTCGCCGCCACCGGCATCCGCCCCGAATTCACCGCCGCCCCCGGCATCACCGAATTCGCCCGCGTCCGCCGCCGCGCCGAACTCGCCGGCGCCGGGCGCCGCCTCTTCCTCTTCTTCAAAGGCCATCTCTTCTCCGGCCTCGGGAAAGGCGTCTTCCTCATCGAACACCATCTCCTCTTCGGCTTCCGGAAAGGCTTCCTCGGGCTCGGCCCCCTGTCGGGCTTTGAGGGTTTCCACCTCGTTTTTCAGGGCCTCGATGGTCTTTTCCAGCTGTTCGATCCGTTTCGTCATATCCGACATTTCATCGGGTGCGGCCAGCCCCGGACAAAGGAAGATCAGCGCGAAAGCGGTCGTCAGGACGATACTTGGCTTCATTTTTCCCTCCTCTAAAAGTGCGCGGAAAAAAACGGTCGCACCACCAATGGGTTGATAGGATTCACCCTCTAACTGCGTCGTTCGGACGCCCGGTCGGGCGCCGATGTGTCCGTATGCAATGCGTCGCTCTTCTGAGGAACGGCTTCCCGCCAGAGCCGACCGTCCGGCGTCGCCTCCATATAAAGCGATGCAATGACGTTGCTGATCAGTGGGATCATGTTCCGAATCCCCGCTTCCTTCCGGAAATTCTCGGATCGGATGGCCGACCGGGCCGCCGCCCAGATCTCGGGAAAGGAGGTCCAAACCAGGGTGAAGACGGTGGCGATCCGCTCCTCGGAAATCCCCAGCCGCCGGAGCGGGAAAAGGATCTTCGTCAGACCGGCGGTCATCTCCCGGGGAGAGGTGGTCATCGTCGCCAGGGAACTGGCCGCAATGAGAAACAGGATCCGCAACCCCAGAGTCAGGCCGGTGGACAGCCCCTCCGCCGTCACGTGAAATCCGCCGATGGTCGCCGCCACATGAACGCCGGCGTTGAACAGAATGGGAAGCGCCACGGCCAGAATCAGCAGAAAAGCGTATTTCCGGATCCGCCCGATCACGGCGGAAAACGGAATCCGCGCCGTTGCGATGCCTGCGGTCAGCAGCGAAAACAGGACCGCGAAGGCCCATCGGTTCGAGAGGAACAGCACCGCCGTTGCCAAGATGAGCAGCGCCCCGAGCTTCACGGCGGCCGGCAGCCGGTGAATGGGAGAAGTTCCCGGCATGTAGCCGCAGGCCTCGGGTTTTCCGACCTCGCCTTTCCCGGCGTCGGTTTCCGGCGCGGTCGCTTCGGCTCTCTCCAGCCGTCGGCACACGCCGCCGGCCACCAGCCCGGTGATCCACCCGGTGCCCACGGCGCCGATGGCCAGCCAGGGGAACAGCACGAAGATGCCCGTGTGTTTGACAAGGATCAGGTAGGCCAGAAAGAGCTGCACCAGGTTATGGGTGAGGGCCCCGGCGATGCTGACGCCGATAATGGAAAAACCGTACCGCCAGCGGGCCGCGGAAAGCCGGTGAAACAGGCCCATGGTCGCCGTTGCGGTCATGGCGGCGGAAAAGCTCAATATAAAGGTAGGGGACATGAAGGTTCCCATGAGCAGGGAACTGATGAGGGTGCGGTAGAAGGCCACCTCCAGGGCGGCGCGCACGCCCATGGAGACCAGGGCCACCAGGGCCAGCATGTTGGCCAGGCCCAGGCGGAGGCCCGGAATCGGGTGGGGAATCATGGATTCGGAGATCTGGAGAACGCAGGAGATCGACGCCAGCAGGGCGATGCGATAGATCCGTTCCCGTTCATTGAATGTTGTCACGTATTTCCTTCCGTATCCATTTCAAATCTGGTCAGTTCGGTGTTCCGCCTTCAGGCGGATAATCGCCGCCTGAAAGCGAAACTCCGAACGTGCTAATGGACCACCGCGTCCAAAAACCCGCCGCTCCGGGACCGGACCTTGACCAGCACCCGGTTGGGGACGCAGGTGATAACCTGCCCCGGGGTCCGGACCCATCCGGCGGCCACGCAGATCTGTCGCGGACAGTCGGATTTGGCGACCCGGACGCCCCCCGGTTCGGCCTCGACGATCATCCGGCCGTCCCGCAGGGAGAGCCGCCGGTGGGCGTCCATCCGGAGGCGGCCCACCAGCCGGCCGTCTTCATACACCATGGCGTCGAGATCCGCGGCCGCGGCCCCGCCGACCCCGAACTGGAGATAGGCGATGGTCCCGCCGGACACGGACAGGATCGCCAGAATGAGCAGGACGTCCCGCCAGTTGAGCCTGTAAAACCGATCTGCGTTCCCGCTCTCATCCGAATCCCGCTCCATCCCGGCCGGTCGCCGCTGTTACCACGTGATGGCGGCGCTGTTGAGGATGCCGCCGATGAGCAGAAACAGCCCGGTAAACATGGCCAGATACCCCACCGCGTAAAAGACCGCCCGCCGCCCCCGGCCGGCCTCGGTCGTAATGGCGCCCTTCAGGTCGTCATTTTTCTCCAGCCGCTCGTACCAGGCCGGTCGCTCGTGGCGGACCGAGTCGATGTCCACGCTCCCTTCGAACATGGCCTTGTCCATGGGGAAATTGTGGCGGCGGAGATGGCCGATGAAGAAATGGATGATGAACACATGGCCCATGGCGAGGATCGCTTCGATCCGGTGGACCCAAAAAGCCACATTGAGCCCCCATCCGGGGATGATCCGGCTGGAGGAGACGGAAAAGGCCAGCAGCAGCCCGGTAACCCCCATGATGACCATGCCCCAGAAGACGGCCCAGTAGTCGAATTTCTCCCAGTATCCCCAGCGGTCGAAGCGGGGCCAGCCCCGGATGCCGATCAGCCAGAGCACGTGCTCGTAGGCCTCTTTGGCGTCCCTCGGCTGGAGCAGCACGGAATCGCGGCCCATCAGGCTGCCGGGAAACCCCTTCCAGTCGATCTTTGCCAGCAGATAGAAGAAATGCACCAGGAATCCCGCCAGCATGAAGATGCCGACGTAGATATGGATCGTCAGGCAATACTCATACCCGCCGAAGACCCAGGCGATGTACTGCCCCCATGGGGTTTCGATGTACATCCGGGCCAGTCCCGTGGCGCCCTGGGCCAGAAACGACGCCATGAGCAGCAGATGGAAGAGCCGCTGAACGGCGGTGAACCGACGAATCCGGGTATTATTCATGGGACTCACTCGATGTCTCTTTTTTTCGCGCCAGCAATTCCCGTATGCCCCAGAGGAAGGTATGGGGCAGAAAAACCAGAAATGTGCCCACGGCGATGGCCGCCATGGCCCAGAAGACATAAAACAGCGCCGGGAATTCCTCCAGAGCCTTGACGTCCGCCGGGTTGGGCGGGTGGATGACGTAGCTGGCGAAGGACGCACTGGCCCCTTCGTGGCATTTGGCGCAGACGTAGGCGTGCCTGCGGATGGGGTTCATGGGCGAGTAATAATGCTCGATGCTGGCGATGGGCTCCCCGCCATGGCACTGCCGGCAGGTGAGATTGGCCCGGACGGTGTGAAGATCGTCCGACTGCGCCGGGTGGCAGGTTTCGCATTTCTGAACGTTGTAGAACTTGACGCCGTAATGGCTGTCCGCCAGGCGGGACCGGAGGCGAACCTGTGCACCGGAAGGGCTGTAGGGGAATTGGTCCCGCCGAAGGCCGGGCAGGCCGACCAGCGGCCGCCGCCGCTGGGGCAGCACCTCGTAACGCTCGTAATACCCCGTGCTGACTTCCATGTCCCGATACCGCCGTATAGCCGAGGAAACTTCCTCCTGGGAATAGGCCGTCCCAGGCGCAACGAGCAGGACCGCCGCCATCATGGACAGGACCACCTTGTGAAACCACCATCGTCCTTTCATCGCCGTCGCCTCGCTCTTCCGCTAATGCTACTCGAACTCCAGCATTTCACCGCCGCTCTCCAGATCCAGATCGAGACCTTCCGGGGCGTCTCCGCCGGCGTCTTCGCCCCCGCCGAATTCACCCTCGGGCGAAATGGGCATGACATCGCTCAACCCCGTGGGATCGAATGCCTTTTGAAGGTCCATCAACTTGTCGTCCTTGTGATGGTGGCAGGCCTGGCAGGAATTGGGGACGTCCGGATTCTTGATCGTATCGATGGGCGTCAAGGCGTCGAACACATGGCTGTGGATGTCGCCGGACACCGCGCTTTTGACGATCCGCGGCATGTGGCAGCCGATGCAGTTGCCGAAGGAGTGGATCGAATGGGCCTGGACCTTGTTGATGATCACGTGGCATTCGAAGCACTGGGCCGACCCGGCGTTGATGGTCTGGGACCGCGTCGGGGGCATGCCGATCTGGTGGACGAAATGGCAGGAGGTGCAGGTGACGCCCTCTTTGTAGTGCTGGGACTGCTTCCAGTCGAGGTATTGCTGGTGGTGCCCTTTGGCGAATTCATTGGCGTAGACGTGCTTGTAATCGCCCGAGGCGTAGTCGGTGGAATCGAAGTAGGCCTCCAGCGCCTTGCCCGGTGAATAGCCCACCGGCCATCCCGCGCCCTTGTGCTGGGTGGCTTTTCCCCGGTTGTGGCAGGACCCGCAGATCTGAACCGCCGTGCCCATGGTCATCTTGGAGGGATTGACGATGGTCTGGCGTTTTTCGAAAACCGCCGTTTTGGGCAGGGCCGCATGCCAGCTTCCCTTCCCGTGGCAGGCTTCGCACCCCACCCCGGGTTCAATGAACTCGCCCTTGTCGAGATCGACGCCGGTGGCGTGGCAGCCGCCGCATTTAAGCATCCAGGGCCGTTCTTTCCAGTCCGCCTCGTGGTAGTTCACCCACTCGTTCGAATCGATATTATACTGGACGGGGGCGATGTAGAGGGTCCCGTCCTTTTTCACGAGATACCGCTGCTTCCACTGGCTCCCGATGGTGTAGAGGATTTCGTCTTTTTTGGGGACATAAATGTCCTCGGCCGGCACTTTGAGCTTGTCCCCCAGCTTGGCCAGGTCCGCGCGGATGGTCGCTTCGTCGATATTGATGACGAACGCGTCCTCGTTTGCCTTTGCATCCTGGAGCATCCGGCTGTGGAGGGTCATTTGCCAGGAATCGAAATGTTCCAGATGACATTTTTTACACGTATCCGAGCCGACGAACGCCTTGGGACTGGCCGTCACCTCCTCCACATTCACGACCGGATCGCGCCCGCACGCAAAGAATGCAAAACCGATCATGACCGCGATCACAACAGCGACAAAACCTCTGGTCCCCATGGCGTCCTCCTGAGCGTTGCAGTTATTTGGCAAACACCCCTCCTGTACCGATGAATCCCATTCATCGGGAATGATCAAAAAAACTTAAGCTCTACTAAAAACTTCCGGGAGAAAAACGCGTTGGAGCGGCGCAAAGGGCACTTTGCGATATCGCTTCGCCGCAACGCGTTCCAAAAGCCTGAATAGGGGTTCCGAAGAATCGGGTGATAGGTCAACTCAGGGAAAAATGAGCAGATCATCGCTGAAGAACAGTAAGGCTTTTGACAAAAAATATCATGCGGTCGTCTGAGGGGTCAAGAAAAAATGATAAAGAGAATATTCTGTTTTAAAACAATATTCACGGTTTATTGTCCCTCACTTCCCGATTGAGACCCCACCGTTGCCCCAATCGATCTGGAGTGCTATACTCTGCGAAATATGAATGGATGATCGGAAGGAGACTCTGCCATGAAAGGCGCCATAAGAGATAAACTGCCTGATTTTATGGATCTCATCGGGCTGGATGAAACGCCCCCGGGGGAGCAGGCAAACCCATGAAAGAGATTGTTTTTATCGCCCACCCCATCCCCGAAACCGGCATCGACCGCCTGCGGGAGCGCTTCGAGGTGTCGGTCCATCCGGACATCCGTCCCCTGGAGACCCCGGCCCTGGCCGAAAAACTCGCCGGTTGCAGCGGGGTGATCAGCCTCCTGTGCGACCGGATCGACGGGGCGGTCATGGACCGGTGCCCGCAGCTCAAGATCATCGCCAACCACGCGGTGGGGTATGAAAACATCGACGTAGCGGCAGCCAAAAAGCGGGGGATTCTGGTGACGAACACCCCCGGCGTCCTGACCGCGGCCACCGCCGAAATCGCCTTCGCCCTGCTCATCACCCTGACCCGGCGGATCATCGAGGCGGACCGGTTCACCCGGGCGGGCCGGTTCATCGGCTGGGATCCGCTGCTGCTGCGGGGCGACGAACTGGCCGGCCGGACCCTGGGGATCATCGGCATGGGCCGGATCGGCCAGGACATGGCCCGGAAGTGCCGGGCCTTCGATATGCGGATCCTTTACCACAACCGCGGCCCCGTGGACCCGGAGACGGAACGGGCCTTGAGCGCCGAATACGTTTCCCTGGACGACCTCCTGGCCCGGTCGGACGCGGTGTCCATCCACGCCCCGTCCACCCCGGAGACCCGCCATCTTATAGACGCCGGAGCCCTGGAAAAGATGAAGCCGGGCGCTTACCTGATCAATACGGCCCGGGGCGACATCGTCCACGAGGCGGCCCTAGCCGACGCCCTGGCCGCCGGCAAGATCAAAGGGGCGGGCCTGGACGTCTACGAATTCGAACCAAAGGTGACCAGGGGACTGCCGGACCTGGAGAACGTGGTCCTCCTCCCCCACATCGGGTCGGCCACCCATGAAGCCCGGGACCGGATGTCGGCCATGGCGGCGGACAACGTCATCGCGGCCCTGACGGGCCGGACTCCGCCCAATCTGGTCCCGGAGATGACCGAGCGTTGACCCTCATCACCGCCCAATCCTAAACCCATTATTCAAAAGAGGAGACATTTGATGACCGAGAAAAAGAACGCGCTGATTGTCTACGTCTCGCCCGGCGGGAGCACGCGCCACGTGGCGCGCACCATCGAGGATCGGCTGAAGGAGCTGGGCGGCGATGTCGCCATCCTCGACCTGGGCCGGGGGGACGCGAGCGCCGTCCATGAGCGGCTGTCGGCGGCGGCCGGCGACACGCTGCTGTTCGTCGGGTCGCCTGTTTACGCGGGCCACGCCGTGCCGCCGATCATGGACTTTCTGGCGAAAATCCCCGAAAACAGCGGCGTGGCCGCTTTCCCCTTCGTAACCTGGGGCGGCGTCTCCAGCGGCGTCGCCCTATGGGAGATGGGCAAGGCCCTGACGGACAAGGGCTGTCACCTGGCCGGCGCCGCCAAGGTGCTGGCGGTCCATACCCTGATGTGGCGGGAGGACGAACCCCTGGGCGAAGGCCACCCGGACCCCGACGAAGACGAGATGATGCGGAACCTGGCCGAGGCGGTCTACGCCAAGAAAGTGGGAGAGGACGACATCCCCCTGGACGCCCTGGACTACCAGCCCCCGCCGGTGAAGGAGGAGATGCTCAAGAGTTCCCTCAAAAAGTCCGAGGAGAAACTGCCCAACCGGAAAGTTGACGAAGATCTGTGCACCGAGTGCGGCATCTGCGCCGATGTCTGCCCCACGGACGCCATCGCCTTCACGCCCTTTCCCGAGTTCGGCCCCCGGTGCATTCTTTGCTTCAACTGCGTCAAGGA
>JAABTM010000379.1 GCA_011389855.1 Desulfobacteraceae bacterium | reverse complement strand
CGGACGCTTTTTTCACCACATCCAGGGCCGTCGTCAGTTCGTTCTCGTATCTCATATCGTCGCCTTTCGTCATCTTCGGGTTGGATCATCGGATTCGATCAAAAAGAGCAAACCTTATCACAGGTTCCCCATCCAGACAACCGGCGGAAAGCGCGAAAAACCGCTGGACAACGCGAGCGGTTTTCCACTATGGAAAGAGGAGACGCTTTGGATCGCCGACCGAAAACCCCAACATAGAGGAGTCCGTCATGCCGACCGTTGTCCATTTTGAAATTCCCTTCGATGACCTGGATCGCGCCCAAAAATTTTACACCGACCTTTTCGGCTGGAAAATCGAGAAGTACGAAGGCGGGGAGTACTGGATGATTACAACCACCGACGAGAAGGGCGAATCGGGCGTCGGCGGCGGGATGATGCAACGCCAGCAGCCGGGTCAGCCCATCATCCAGTACATCGATGTGCCGTCGGTGAGCGATTATCTCGGCAAAGTCAAGGATCTGAACGGCCAGCTCGTCGTCCCCAAAACGCCTGTGCCGGGCATGGGCTATTTCGCCGTCTGCCAGGACACCGAGGGCAACAGCTTCGGCCTGTGGGAGACCGACCCCAACGCTTCGTTTTTCGCCGACCCGGCGGAGGTCTTCATCGCCGTCATGGCCGCCACCATCGCCGTGGACGACAAATACAGCGTCGACGAAATGCGGGCGGTCTGGTACGAAATCGAGGGGATGGAGATCTTCAAGGACCGCGACTACCGGGAACTGGAATCCCGCATCTTCAAATTCTTCAAGAAAGACCCCGCCGACCCCAGCGCCTTCGAACCCCACGAGATCGACCTGATCGTGGCGTCGGCCCGCCGGATGCTGAGCCCGGATTTAAGGGAAAGCGCCTACAAAATGGCCCTGAAACTGGCCCACGCGGACCGGAACCTGGAAGGGTATGTGAAAGATCTCGACGAGCGGGAACAGGCCCTGCTGGACCGCTGGCGGGAGGGGATGGAAATCGACGATGCGGCGGCCCGGCGCATTGAAGGAGAGGTGGCTGAGAGTCAGGCGTGAGCTGAAAAAGACTACCGGTAGCGAGGTGAACCATGCCGACATTGTCCGCAACCGAGGCAAGGGCGAAATTGTATCGGCTGATTGATCAAACCGCCCTTTCCCATGAACCTGTGGTCATCACCGGAAAACGGGGCAACGCGGTTCTCGTATCCGAAGAAGACTGGCGATCCATACAGGAAACCCTGTACCTGCTGAGCATTCCAGGTCTTCGGGAATCGATCCGGGAGGGCCTGGCGACGCCCCTGGAGGACTGCCAGGAGATGCTGGACTGGTGACCTGGCGCGTCGAATGCTTTTGTCGCACTTCTTGCCATAGCGGAAGGCGCTGGGACTGACTGAAACGATGCACTACGAAGGCCCCATATACCGCCCGCCCAGCGAGGCGAACTCCCTGTTGATCCAGGCAACCGTCGGCTGCCCCTGGAACCGGTGTACTTTCTGCATGGTCTACAAAAACGGGCCGCGCTACCGGGAGCGGGGGCCGGCCGATATATGCCGCGATATCGACGAGGCCCGCGAAACATACGGTGATCACGTCCGCACCCTCTTTTTCCCGGCCGGCAACACAATAGCCATGCGCACCGATGGATTGACGGTGATCTGCGCCCACGCCCGGAAAGTTTTCCCGCAACTGGAACGGATCACGGTCTACGGCTCATCTCAGTACATTCGGAAGAAAGGACCGGAGGAACTGAAGCGGCTGGCGGACGCCGGGTTGACGCGGATTCACGTCGGGCTGGAATCCGGAGACGACGAGGTCCTGCGGCGCATCCGGAAGGGCGCCGACAGCGCCACGCACATCAAGGCGGGGCGCATGGCCATCGACGCCGGTCTGGAACTGAGCCTCTACGTCATGCTCGGCATCGGCGGCCGGTCCCACACGGCGGCGCACGCCCAGGGGACGGCGACGGTGATCAACGCCATCCAGCCCCATTTCATCCGCCTGCGGACCTTCGTGCCCAAGATCAATACGCCGCTGCTGGACGACATCGAAGCCGGGAGCTTCGAGATGCTCGGCGCTCATGGCGTGCTGCGGGAGGCCCTCGAGTTATTGGAAGCGCTCGACACGAACAGCCTACTGGCCTCCGACCACTACACCAATTACATCAACATCGAAGGGCGGCTGCCGGAGGATAAAGACCGCATGATAAAACGCGTCAAAGAGGCCCTGGCCCGCGACGAGTCCGATTTCCGGTCGTTTTTCGTCGGAACTCAGTAAACCGTCAAACGTCGGATCAATTCGGCAGAGGCCCCGCAAGCCCCAGCACATTCGCCTCGATCCAAAAAGAATCGGCATCCGGCGTGTGGATATACCGCTGGGCGGTGACGAGCAGATCCTCCCGGTGGAAGATGACGTAGTTGGCGGGCGGGAGGTGGGTTCGGATGCGATCCTTGAGCCGCTTCAGCGCATCAAGGTCAGGGTCGCCTCCGAGCAGCAACACTTCTCCTTCGGATGTTCCGTCGATCAACGGCAGGGTCCGCTGCATCAACAGTCCGTTGAAGACCTTCTCCTCGGTCAGCGGCACGCTGTAAATCCGCATGGCGGCCTCGTTCCAGTCCGGGATGGGCGCCCGTACTGAAACCGCCATCCCCGCGGCGCCGATCAGCGACAGGATCTTGTCCCTGTGGATCATCCCGTTGGGTTTGATCGCCAGAAACGGTCGAAACGGCGCATCCCGCCGGAACCGTCCCCGCTCCGCCGCGATGCGCGCCATTTCGTTGTAGACCTCGCCATGGGTGATCACGCCCGGATACGTCGCGACCCGGGTGATGGGCTCGGCCGCGCCGGACCGTCCCCGAACCGCTTTCCGCTCCAGGGCGTTGGCCGTGAGGTTGAACACCTTCAGGCAGTTGATGCAATTTGTCCGGCAGATGGCATCGTCCCGGCAGCTTTCGCCCCGGACAAAGGCCAGCGTCTTTTCCTGCTGTTCGGAAAACCTTTCCGCGAGGCGCCCCAGCGGTTCGCCGCCTTCCCGGACGTAGACCGGGCAAGGGTAATAGGATGTCGCGTCCACCGTCCGTTCCGACAGGGGCACGAAGCAGTGGGTCATCAACCGTTCCGACGCCGGATCGTCGAACCCCCAGGTGTGGCGGGCGAAAACGGTGTTGAGCTTGCGCCGGAGCAGGGGGAACCGGCCGTCCGGCATGTCCGCCAGAAACGCCTCCAGCGCTTCAACGACCCGCCGCCGCGCCCGAAAATCCCCCAGCCCCTTGCTCTCCTGGGAAAGGGGGATCAGCTTCACGTCGTCGGGGTTCAGGGCCGCAGACGCCTTCACCAGGTCCACCAGCTCCTCCCGGTTGTCCCGGCTGACGCACATGTTGATGATGATGTGGACCGGCGATCCTTCCTCGTCCCGCAGCCGCGTCAGTTCATGGATCGACGCCCGCACCCTCTCATAGGCGCCGTGCCGGCCCACGCAGGCGTCGAATCGCTCGGACACGTGGGTGTCGCAGGAGATCCGCACCTCCCGCAGCCCCCGCTTCACCAACTCCCGGTAAAACCGCGGACTGGCCGTGCCGTTGGTGGTCAGGCTGGTGACGATGCCGCGCTCCGCGGCGTCCGCCACCATGCCGGGCAGGTCCGCCACCAGGGTGGCCTCGCCGCCGGTGAAATGGATATGATCGATGGCCCCGACATCCATCCGGTCAACCACCCGCCGAAAAAGGGGCAGCGTGTACTCGACCGGGTCATCGGGGGACCGGCGTCGGGGCCGGTTGTGGATGGTATGGCAATAGGGACAGGAGAGGTTGCACCGGAACGTGGTGAACAGCGTCACCCGGTGAATCCGCTCCGGCGGCATCACCGTATCGGACCGGAAACAGGGCGAAATCTCCCGGATTCTCTCGAACCGGGCGTCCTGGTAGATCAGGTCGGGCACCGCCCGTCCGGGATGTGGAAAATGGGACATGGATTTCTCGGTCAATTGGTATCGTTCAGTCTTCCTTTCCGCAAGTCGCGAGGCTCAACTATAACCTTTTGTAATTAAGGAGACAAGGTCAAAAATCACCGATCCTCACCGGATCGAAAAACCGATTGACGGACGGCAAAGGATTGACCTGCCCCGGATTTTATGGGATTGAAGACCAACGACCCATATCGACCATCCACAAACCGACAGGAGACAAAACATGACGCAGGAAAAAGAAGACCGGGACATCGAGAAAACCTATCCCATCAATGAATTCATCGCCAAGCTGCGACGCCTGGCCGACGCCCTGGAGGAGGGCAAACAGTTCAACATCCAGATCGCCGGAGAGCGGATCTATGTGCCCACCGACGCCGTCTACAACATCGAGCACGAGCGGGAAGGCGACGAGGAAGAGATCGAGTTTCAGATCAAGTGGAAAAACTGATCGTTCCCGGAAATCTCCCATGATCTCTGCCAGGCGGACCGGAAAACCGCCGGTGAAGCCCGGTGTGCGGGGCGGTGGCGAAGAAGTTCAA
>JAABTM010000095.1 GCA_011389855.1 Desulfobacteraceae bacterium | reverse complement strand
GATAAAAATCCCGTTGACAAGGAGGCCCTTTAAAAGGAAACTGTCCCCACCCGGAACGCCCCGGCCCCGGCGCGGCGTCCCGGAAAATGTCAACGGACCGAAAGGAGGCGCGCGCTCCATGGCGCAAAAAGCCATCAAACTCGTATCATGGAACGTCAACGGCCTGCGGGCGGTGTGGAAAAAAGGGTTCATGGACTCCTTCCGGAGCCTGGACGCGGACATCGTCGCCCTCCAGGAAACCAAGATCCAGGATCCCCAGATCACCGACGAGATGCGGGGCGTCCCGGGCTACGAGACCCACTGGTCCTGCGCCGCGGAGAAGAAGGGGTACAGCGGCGTGGGCGTCTACACCCGCATTCCGCCCAAGGCGGTGAATGCCGGCATCGGCGTCCCGGAATTCGACAACGAAGGCCGGATTCTGGAGCTGGATTTCGGGGACTTCCTGTTTTACAACGTCTATTTCCCCAACGGCCAGATGAGCGACGAGCGGCTTCGGTACAAGCTCGATTTTTACGAGGCGTTTTTCGACCATGTCGACGCCCGCAAGGATGCGGGCCGCCGGGTGATCGTCACCGGCGACTACAACACGGCCCACAACGAGATCGATCTGAAGAATCCCAAGGCCAACGAGAACTATTCGGGGTTTCTCCGGATCGAGCGGGACCGGCTCGACCGGATCACGGCCAACGGCTGGGTGGACGCGTTCCGCCATTTCCAACCCGACACGGTCAAGTATTCGTGGTGGACCTACCGGTTCGGCGCCCGCAAACGGAACGCGGGGTGGCGCATCGATTATTTTTTCGTTTCCCGGAACATGATCGACAACGGCGAGATCGCCGACGCCTTCATCGACAATGACATTTACGGATCGGACCATTGCCCGGTGGGCCTCGACATCCGGTTGTAAAATCGCGGCATTTCCTTGACATGCCGCCCGCTTTCGCCTATTTTCGGGATGTTTCAATCCAAAGGGGAGATGAACACCATCGTATTCATAACATAGCATTATATTCAAGGAGTTAAGATATGCAGATCGCTTTTCCCATCAATGAGGATCGGGGGATGGCCAGCCCCGTCCATGACCATTTCGGCACCGCCAACTATTTTCTCATCGTCAAGACCGAGGACGACGGCGTGCAAACCATCGCCAACGCCGACCTGGGCCATGCCCACGGCCAGTGCCGTCCCATGTCGGCCCTGGGGGGCCATGAAGTGGACGCCATCGTGGTGGGCGGCGTCGGCGCCGGGGCCTTGCGGAAGATCCAGGCCGGCGGCATCCGGACCTACCGGGCCGTGGCCGGGTCGGTCTCCGAAAACCTGTCCCTGATCAAAGCGGGCAAACTGCCCGAATTCCTGATGACCCAGACGTGCAGCGGCCACGACTGCCATCACTAATCCAACCCACATCCACAGCAGGAGGATCCATCCATGCCTCTTTTCGAATACCTCTGCCCCGATTGCGGGAAAACCTTTGAAATAATCGTCTCCGGCGCCGACGCCCTGCCGGAATGCCGGTTCTGCGGCGGCGGCGACCTGAAGCGGATGCTCTCGGCCCCGGCCGCCTACAGCGGCGCGTCCCGGGGAAGCCTGCCCGGCGCCGGCGACACGGCCTGCTGCGGATCGGCGCCCAGCCACGCCGGGTGCGCCGGTCCGGGAAGCTGCTGCGGAAAAGGCCCGGCCGGCTGATCGGCCATGGTCAACCCCTACCACCTGGAACAGCGTCAGACCCTGGACCTGATCCGGGACCGCCTGGAAACGGTCCCCGAAGACCGGGACCGGCTCCTGGAATGGACGGCCCCCTACCGGGCCTTCCGGGCGGGGGCGTCCGATTTCCTCGACCGTCATTTCCATGCGGTCTGCACCGAAAAATGCTTCCGCGACCGGCTCAGCGCCTGCTGCTCCCGGGAGGGGATCATCACGTTTTTCGCCGACATGGCGGTCAACGTCCTTATCTCCGACGCCCCGGAGCTGGACGCCCTGGGCGCCGTCCTGGACGTCCCCAACGAGGGGTTCAAGTGCGTCTATCTCGGGGACCGGGGCTGCCTCTGGCGGATCAAGCCCATCGTCTGCGAGATGTTTTTGTGCGACGCGGCCCTGTCGGCGGCCTTTGACGGCGATCCCGGGGCGGCGGCCCGCTGGGAAGCGCTGAAAGAAGAGCGGAAGCGGTTCACGTGGCCCGACCGGCCCGTGGTCTTCGACGATCTGGAAACCCATTTCATGGCGGCGGGCCTGACCTCGCCGCTCATGTATCTCCATAACAGCCCGGGCCTGCTCCGGGTGAAACAGCGGGCCGGGGTTGCGTCCCGGCCATTCGAACATCGGCGGAGCGATTCATGAAGGACGATAAAGGACTTTACTACCTGCCGTTCCCCGCCAACAAGCGGGTGCGGATGTACGTCAAGCCCGTGGGGGACGAGGTCTGCTTCCGGCTCTGGAACGCCGACGACCCGCGGATGTGGGACGAACACGGCTGGCTGCCCTGGACCATGATCCGGGAGGCCGCCGGCATGTACGAGAAGAAACAAAAAGGCTTCGACCCGAACCATGCCTACGACATCGGCGTGGCCCGGGCGCTGTTGAAAGAAGGATCGTAACTCATCGCAACCAACACAACAGGGAGGGTTTCAATGAAAAAGGCGTATGTGGTGCTACTGATCGCGGCGTTTTCAGTGGGGATGATCGGCTGCGCGTCCCGGGGTTATGTGGATGAACAGATGTCGATCCTGTCCCAGGGGATGGAATCCCGCATCCAGGAGACCGACCAGGATGTGGACGCCCTGGAGGGGGACGTGACCAACCTCCGGGAAGACCTGACAGCCAAGGACCGCGAGATCTCTCAGCTCCGGGACATGACCGAGGCCCAGGAACGCAAGCTCCGGGAGTCCATCCGACTGTCCGAAGAGGCCATGAACCGGGCCGAAAACGCCAGCAAACTGACCAGCGGAAAACTTCTATATGAAGTGACCATCTCCGACGAGTCGGTTCCCTTCGGATACGACAAAGCGAAGCTCTCCGACGAGGCCAAGGCGGCCCTGGACACCTTCGCCCAGGCCCTGATCGTGGAAAACGAGCCGGTCTACATCGAGATCCAGGGGCACACCGACAACATCGGATCCCAGCGCTACAACCTCCGGCTGGGGCGGGACCGGGCCGAATCGGTCATGCGGTATCTCCACATCCAACACGAGATCCCCCTCGACCGGATGGGCGTCTTCTCCTACGGCGAGGACCGGCCCGTGGCGGATAACAAGACCAAGGCCGGCCGGGCCCAAAACCGCCGCGTCGTCCTTCTTGTCATGGAGTAGTGCTTTTTTCCCTCCACGGGCGACGGGCCGTCCGCCGCGCCTGCGTCGTTTTCGGCCTCGCCTTTGCGCTTTTCTTTTCAACCCTTCCGGGGCTCTCCGGGCAGGCCCCGGCGGCGGACCGGGCGGATGACGCGCCCGCCGCCGGGAACCGGGAGTCCTGGATGAACGTCTTCCAGGCCGACCGGAAGATCGGCTTCGCCCACACCGTCTTTCGGGCGGTGGAAGACGGGTACCATCTGGCGGAGACCGTCTCCCTCCGAATCAACACCCTGGGCGTGGCCCAGGACCTCGAAGTTCGCACCGAGGCGGGCCTCCGGCGGGATTTCCGCCTCCGGTCGATCCTGTTTGAAATGATTTCCGGCCGGTTCCGGTTCGCCGCCGAGGGGACCGTGGCCGGCGACGTCCTCCACCTCGCCCTCTCCATCGGGGGGCGGGAGCGCGCCTCCAGGATCCCCCTTCCCGACGACCCCTTCATCCTGGCCGGGCTCATGGACGCCATCCGCGGCGATAACATGGCGGACGGCGACACCCGGACCTATTCCGTCTTCAACCCGGCGTCCATGTCCATGGATTCAGTGGAACTGGAACATTTGGGCCGGGAGACCATCGAGGTTTCAGGGAAGACTTACGACGCCGTCAAGCTGGCCGTCCGGTTTTCGGGCATGGAGCAGTTCGCCTGGATCGACGAAACCGGCGACGTGCTCCGGGAATCGGGGATCCTGGGCATCCGCATGGACCGGACGAGCCGGGCGGACGCCCTGTTCGGCCTGCCGGTGGAATCCAGCGACGATTTGACCCGGGTGGTGGCCGTGCCGTCGAACCGCAGGCTGGACAGACCGGGGGCGATCCGGCGCCTGGCGGTCCGCATCACCGGGGTCGAACTCGACCCGGAGGATGTGGGGGGCGGACGGCAGTCCCTTTCCGGCGATGTGCTGACCATCCGAAAAGAATCTTTGGATCAGCCGGATTTGGACGGCGACGCGGGCGGCGACGACCTGGCGATGTTCCTGGCCCCCTCCCCTTTCATCCAGTCGGATCATCCAAAGATCCGGGAACGGGCGGCGATGATCGTGGGGGATTCGGACGGGGCCCTGGAAAAGGCCCGCAAGCTCATCGATTGGACCTACGACGCCATTGAAAAGCGGCCGGTTCTTTCCATGCCGGACGCCATCTCCACCCTTGAAAACCGGATGGGCGACTGCAACGAGCACGCCATGCTTCTGGCGGCCCTGGCCCGGGCTGCGGGCGTACCGGCCCGTGTGGCGTCGGGGCTGGTCTACCAGGACGGGCGGTTCTACTACCACGCATGGAACCTGTTGTACGTCGGCGAATGGGTCGCGGCCGACGCCGCCTTCGGGCAGTTCCCGGCGGATGCGACCCACATCCGGTTTGCGCTGGGGGAAGTGGGGGAGCAGATGGACATGATGGGGATGATCGGGAAGATTGGGGTGGAGGTGGTGGAGGTGGTTTTAGTGGGGGGCGATTAGGGGGAGGGGGTGTTGGCGTTAGAAATCCGCTACGGGCGCAGGCATTCCGTCAATCTATGGGCGGCTCCGTAAGGCAAACCCGCCATAAGCCGGTGAACGCCTTTCAATTCGTCGAACAACCGTTCCTCGAGGTGGGCGCATGTCGTGGAAGAAATAAAACGGTGGATCCAATTTGTGTAGGATTTTTCCGTTCTCATACCACTCCCAAAATTTGTTGACGTCGGGCATTTTTTATTCCATAAAAAGGGTGGAGACATGATCAACGGATACTGTGATATACAGAAAGTGCGTATATCGGATATTCTGGAATAATGCAATACTGGAATATACAGAAAAAGCGCTTTTCCAAACGGGTGAGGCTGCGATACCGGCCAACCGGGTTGCGGACCAACCATTTTGTAGATGGCGATATGTGTTTAAAAGTAAAGAATTATTTACAATTGACCGATGAGCGTGGTCCCCGGTACAAGGCAGGTGTGGTATATCGGATATTACAGAATCTGGTATATTCGATATCCCCTGATTCTGTATAATACTACTGTTGGACATAAGCATTCAGCGTAAGAAAGGAAATTAAAATGGGTTTTATCAGCGGAGTTTTAGGTATTGTTAAAACGGTTGGTAGTTGGATAGCCAAAGCCGGAGCGTCGGTTCTCAATGTTGCCGATAAAGCGGAAAAATGGGGAAGAACTGTCGGACATGTTACCGATGCCTATATGAAGGGGCGTGATGTCATAATTCAAGAACCTGTTAAAGAAGTATATACTGGAAGATCGGCAAGCTTTCAATCTCAAAGACCAGATATGTTCTCTGATTGATGGAGGATCATCTCAAGACCAAGACCAAGACCAAGATCAAATTGATCATTTAATAGTCGAAATATCAGATAGTAAAAACGCTATCGCAAAACTCAAAACAGGCAATGATTTAGAACATCAAAAGATTAATCTTCATATGAATATAGTGGAGCTTATTATTGCTTCACAAACTATTCATCGTTTTTCAAATAATACTAGACTTCATGCGTCCAGTTTGAATAATCATTTTGAAGCTCTCAGAAATACGATGGGGTTATTGGATTATACAAACAGACAGAATACAGGATTAAAAGCTACGATTAAACAACTTAATCAACTTATATATCACCTTTCCCACAACAATACGATACCAAGAGATTCGGTAGAAATGATTCGTGATATTGATCTTACAGCAAAACCGGGCGCTATATCCATAGCTAAACAATTTAAGGCATTTCAGGATACCAAAAAGCTCTTGGAAAAAGAATGTGACGATTTCAAAATCTCTATTGCGGATCACATCAAAAAAGCCCAAGAAGTTCGCAATATATCATTAAAAGTTCCGGATAAGACGAAGAGTGTCATAGAATGGCTCGATAAAGAAATAATTCCAAGTTTGGAAAACGCAAGAAATATGACGACAGAGTTAGAGAATGCCATTATTGCTATTCCGGTTATTCAAACGGAAAATGAAATTGACAAACTGAGTATGGAAAGCATTAATTATGAGATGGATAATGATGATTAAAAACAGATAAAAAGGCGGTATTTACATTATGGAAAAAACATTATCCGTTATCAACAAGCTTGAAAAAGATGGCATCATCGGTCGCTATGCTATCGGCGGAGCCGTTGCTGCTACAAGGTATATTGAACCTGTTCAGACTTTTGACTTGGACATCTTCGTTATGTTCCCGCTTTCAGAATCAGGTCTTATTTCCATGTCCCCAATCTATGATTATCTTGCCCGACTTGGTTACACAGCCGAAGGAGAGTTTGTAAATATTGAAGACTGGCCTGTCCAGTTCCTTCCTGTCTACAATCCGTTGACTGAAGAGGCTATGGAAAAAGTGATCGAGGTCGAATTCGGTGAAACCCCCACACGGGTATTCAGTGCCGAATATCTGGCGGCGATTATGATAGAAACGGGACGTCCGAAAGATTTCGCCCGTCTGACCCATTTTTTTGAATTCGACTCCGTAGATAAATCTGTTTTGGAAGATATTGTCGCACGTCATGGATTAAAGGGAAAATGGGAAAAGTTCCAAAATTTTTATCTGAAAAAGGATGATTAACATGCAAAAAACGATAAAATCATCTTATCCTGATATATCAAAAATTCTTGCTGCAAAAACTGCACGCAGACACAGACTTGCAGCCCTGACTTGGGAAGAAAAAGTTGCCATTATTTCTAAAATGCAAAAATTATTGCCAAAGGGGAAATGGGGAGACAGAATATTAGGCACAAAAAAAACTGAATCTATATTATGACGCCCAACCCAACGGTCGAGCGGATTTTTAGGGTTCCGGTCGCTGCGCTCCCTGCACCCCAAAAACCACTCACCTTGTCGTTGGGCGGCATAAAACAATATGACAGAACAAGAGTTTAGAACGTTAAGAGGCTTTTTAAGTGGCCAAGAACCAGATGAAGAGAAGTATTTCGAATATTCAGCGACTTTAAGAATATTTGGAAATATTGAGAAGTTAAACGATATAACAAAGAGCCTCGGATTGGAGCCAACTTCATTTCACAGAATTGGTGAAAGGCGAGGGCCTAAGTCACCACTATACAACCATGATATGTGGCAGTACTCCGCACCTGTAGATAAAGAGGAATCTCTTGAGATACATATCAATGAACTATGGAAAAAATTGAAACCACATAAAAATTATTTATTGTCTTTGAAGAAAACATTGAACGTAGATGTGTTTCTTGGTTATAGATCAAACTGTGATACTGCTGGAATTGAGGTACCTTATACATCATTAGAAATGTTTAATGAACTTAAGATACCATTTGGATTATCAATAATAGTAGCGTAATCGTTTAACTAGGTTTTGTGACATATAATCGTATGGAAGCAAAGCCTATCCCCGGACAGCATTGTCGTTTTTGCGGCAGGAAGTCTTTACCTTTTGTTAAAACAAGATGTTGCAATCAATGGATTTGCTGCGATACAGAGTTTTTTTCTTTCCGTGGAGGCGGATTTTGTCAATTTGAACACGAACATAATAGCGTATGCTACTTTCATTACAATGAAAAACATCCTGGGCCATGGCAAGAATGTGATGAATGTCGTGAATTTGTTGGTGAAGCGGAATTTAACTACGAGTTAAAGTTTAAACTGAAATAATCATTGTCAATTTTCAAATATATACTAATAAATTAGATCATATAAGGTGGTAATAGGGTCAGCCGTCCAAAATATGGCTGACCAGATCGACGGGGCTGATTGTTTACGTTTCCACTGCCTGTAGGCCCGGCGTCATGAATACAGATAAGGATAAAAAATGCTGAAATTATCCGACCAGGAAAAACAAGAGATTATCCGTTACCTGGAATCGGGCCGGGAGTGTCCGGAGAAGTACCGCTTTCTGTTGTTTGAGAACAAGCGGGAGGTGGAACTGGTCTGGAACGGCAAGACCAACGAGGTCTGCAATAAAGGCAAGAAAACCAAGCCCGCCACGGTGGCGGTGGAATTAACCGATTTTTCCGTCTTCTACTCGCAAGACAGCATCGCTCAGGCCGAAGAAGCCCTGAGCAAGAAGAAGTCCGGCAGCAAGATCGTGGTCGAGAAAGGCCAGATCGTAAAACTCGTCAAAGACAAGAAAGGCGTCATCCAGCGCGAACAACTCACCCAAAACTGGACCGACTGGATCGACTACTGGGCCGTGGATTTTAACTTCGAGAGCAAACGGGAGATCATCCGGGTGAAAGACCCGGAGAGCGGCGAGACCCGCGAGGAGTGGACCGGCGATTTTATCTTTGAAAACGAGTGGCAGAGCTTCCGCACCAAAAAAGTCCGCTCGCTGGAGCTGAAAAGCGTGGCCCACGAAGTGACGCCGGGACGCCGCAAGATCGCGGTGAAGGTGGTGGACATCTTCGGCAACGACACCATGACGATTGTGGAGGTGACGGTATGAATCCGCAAATGAAGGCGAATGGACGCGAATTTTTAAACGGGTCGATTTCGACGGGGTTGGAGGGCTTATTGGAATGAGCGCGAAAAATCGACAGATCGTGGTGCTGGACACCGCCGTGAAGGTCACGCGGATTGAGAAGGCGGATTTCATCTCCCTGACGGACATCCGTCGAGTTCAAGCTCTACCTGATCAAGGAATTCCAGCGTCTTCAGGAAGCCGAGCAGGCGCAGTTGGGCTGGAACGTAAAACGCAACCTGACCAAGAACAACCGCATCGCCATCGAGCAGATGGAAATCCTGACCAGTGACCGGAACATGGGTTTCTGGAACTGGAAGGAAAAAGTAATGGCCTTGCATCCCGATTTCCCCGGTGATGGCAGGCGTTGGCAGGCATAAAAGATTATGGACACCCGGCCAATCAAAGGTTAAGCCGATACCTTTAAAGGAAAGAAATCGCGTAGCAGATATTCTCGGACAAGCTGCCATGAAACCAGTTTCGGAAATGATAATTGAGGATCGGGGAGAATGGTGAAGATATACTTCTTCGATACAAGTGCTTTGGTTAAAAGATACATTGTAGCATCCAACTACATGAACAAGATTTCCATTGATTCATAAGTGAATGCGGTCTGCCATAAAGCTGGTTGCCTCTATGTTGGATTTGAAAATTACAGATAATCGAAGAGTTGTGAGAGGCTTTGTTTGACTTGTTTTTGGTCGTCTTCTGATAAATGGCCAATTTTTCTAAATATAAACCTATTGTCGAGGGTAAATAGCTTCATTCTAACAACCGAAGGTGCTGTCAATCCCGACAGTTTTTTGCTCTTAATTTCGCAGTCCAATGGCCAAGGAGCGTTTTTCTGGCTTGTAATCATGGCCAATATGGAGTGTCCGATTTTATTTCCGAAATTCGTGTTTTGCGACAGCACCAGGGCAGGCCTTCGTTTTGCTTGAGCTGAATCAGTGAATGGGAATGGTACAACCACAACATCAAACGGTTCATAGGTCATTGTATGCTTCCTCATCGTTTTCTGAATTCCACTCATTAAGAGTCGGAACAAGCGCACTGAAAAACTTAACATCTATAGGATTTGCTTTTCTGAGTTTTATAATGTCGCTATCGATTTCAAAAGCGATGATGTCGCCAGCATTGAGATTCAGTTTTTTTCTCACGGCTTTAGGAACAGTAGCCTGGTACTTTTTTGTAAGTTTGCTTGTGGCTGTTTGCATAATGTGCTCCTTTTTATGAAATAATGTAATACGGTAATACTAATATGCAGAGTAATGATTGTCAACTTAAAAATTCAACCTCGCTAGTTCAGCCGACGCAAAAAGCCGCGCGGCTGATTAGCCCGTTCTGCCCCATAAATATTGTTCCCACCCATTGATATCCCAATCTGCACGTGTTATTATACGTATATTTTAAAGGAGGTGCTTCAAAATGCAAAAGAAGCTTACAGTGACCATAGACGAAGAGGTCTACAAAGGTCTACGTACAGTCATTGGGCCACGAAAAATAAGTCGATTTATTGAAGAACTGGTACGGCCCCATGTTTTAAAAAAAGATATGTACTCCGCTTATAAAGAGATGGCTACTGATCAAATAAGGGAATCTGAAGCCCTTGAGTGGGCTGAAGGCGCAATTGGAGATTTTGGCGATGAAGAGAGGTGAAGTATGGTGGATTAATTTCGAACCTTCCATCGGAGGCGAAATCCGCAAACAGAGACCGGCCGTCATTGTAAGCAATGATGCCGCCAATCATTATCTTAACAGGGTTCAGGTTGTACCTTTAACGAGCAGTGTCGACAAACTTTACCCAAGTGAAGCCTATGTGACGTTTCGAGGTAAAAAAGCCAAGGCGATGGCAGATCAGCTCACTACAGTGAGCAAGCAACGTTTAATCAATTCAGCCGGATCGGTCTTTTCTATTGAGATGGAAGGTGTCGGCAAAGCGATTACTACTCAACTCGACCTATAAGGCAGAACCAGCCAGTCCACCGGACGGCAAAAAGTCGCCGTCGATGACCGGCCCGTTGGGCGCCTTAGACAACATACAGGGCATAGGCGCCAAAAATGATAATGATGTTGTCATACTTCTTCATATTTAGCCTTGTTGTTTACCTTTTTCGAAGCTGTAACGGAAATGCTTAATGATTATCTTTTAATACGAGGTGAAAATGCTGACGAGTCCAGACTTCTATACGATTGTTGAGACTGCCTGTGAAGGATGGGGGCATCGGGATTCCCTTCAGGAACCATAACAATAGTGCAAGGAGGATGGCATGCAAATCTCGGTTGAGCAGCAACGATTTTGTGGTCGAGAGTTTACAGCCGAGGAGGTGGAGATGATTCGGGAGGTCGTCGGCGCCTGTGGCGGCATCAGCTGGAATGAACTGGCGCACACGGTATGCGAACTGCTGGATTGGAAGCGTCCCGGGGGAGGACTCAAAACCCGGGAGTGCCGGGATTTTTTGACGCTTCTGGAAGGCAAGGGGATACTGAGGCTGCCGGAAAAACGCAACGCCGGAAAAACAGGCCCCCGCAAGAGCAAAGAGAAGGCGCCCTGCCAGGCGCCTTACAGCGTGCTTACCGGCAGGGTGGACGATTTTACCCCTCTGGATGTGGACTGCGTCCGGACCCGAGAGCAGCGGGATATTTTCAAGCATCTTCTCGCCCAGTATCACTACCTGGGATACGCCATGCCTTTTGGGGCCCGGATCCAGTATCTGGTTTATGTAAGCCGCCCCCGGCGCGAAGTGGTGGGATGCGTCCAGTTTTCCAGCGCCGCGTGGCGGATGAAAGCCCGGGACCGATGGATCGGCTGGGACGACAAAAGGCGCGAGGCCGCACTCCAGCATGTGGTCAACAACAGCCGGTTTCTGGTTCTGGCGTCCATCCGCAACCTGGCAAGCGCAATGCTGGCGGCCAGTCTGCGGCGGCTCAAATCCGACTGGCCGCTGCAATATGGCGTCGAGCCATTGCTGGTGGAAACCCTTGTGGATCGGGAAAAGTTTTACGGAGGGTGTTACCGCTCCGCCAACTGGATCGACTTGGGGGAGACCAGCGGTCGGGGCCGCATGGACAGGGCCAACAAGCGTCAAGGGGCCAGTGTGAAAACCATACTGGTCTACCCGCTGGCAAAAAATGCCGTTTACCGGCTTAGGAACGGAGAGTAAAAAAAACGATGCCTTTCCATCGTCAAACCTGGTTCCTGGCCGTCGGCTTTATTTTATTGTGGAACTCCGGTTTTATCGGCGCGGAATATGCCCTGCCGTACGCGGCGCCCTTTACCCTGCTGTTCTGGCGGTATTGGTTGTTGGCGTTTATTCTTTTTGTATACCTTGCCCTTCGCCGCCGGTTGGAATGGCCGGGGTTGAATGCCGTTTTGATCGCCTTACTCGTCGGTATTCTGGCCCATGGCGTCTGGCTGGGGTGTGTAATATTTTCATTGCAGTACGGCGTTCCCGCGGGAATCGTCGCCCTGGTGGTCGCGCTACAGCCGATGACGACAGGCGCCTTATCCGGGTTGGTGGTCGGAGAACGGACGCCTCTTATCCGCTGGGCGGGCTTGCTGATCGGGTTGGTTGGGGTCATGGTCGCGGTTCTGGCCAGAACAGACCTGTCGGATGCGGACGCCGTCTTTGGTTATTTCATCCCCTTTGGTTCGGTGGCGGCGATTACGGCCGCGAGTTTGATCCAGCGCCGGTTGCAAGTGCAAAGACATGCGTATCGTTTAGCCGTGGACGTGGGGCTTTTTTATCAATGCCTTGGCACGGCGCTGGCCGTAACCATCCCTGCTTTTTTTCTTGAACGCCTGACGACCGAATGGACACCTATGTTTATAGGGGCTCTGTTATGGTTAATTCTGGGCGTATCCCTGATGGCATACGCTTTAATGTGGCTTTTGATCGCACGGATTGACGCAACAAGAGTGGCGAGCCTGTTTTATTTCGGTCCCCCTGTAACGATGCTGATGGGCTGGGCGGCGTTCGGCGACCGCCTCCAGACCATGGACTTGGTGGGATTGGGCGTCATTGCCGTAGGTGTAATCATGACTCAACTGAAATTGGACGGCCGTCCCCGGGTCGCGAAATAACCGCCCCACCCGATCCTTGTCCTGATCCCCGACAAGGATCGCGGGCTATTCCATCCCCATCAACAAACGGATAAGGCCGGCCAGCGCCAGGACCGCCGAGAGCCCGCCGAACCACAATCCGACAAACCAGAGCCACTGTTTCCGCTTTTTAGTAATAGGGCTCATGGGAGACCTTCCCCCGGAAAACATAATAGCAGTATCCGATGTAGGCCAGCATTAGCGGGAGCATAATGGCGATGCCCACCAGAAGCAGCGACTGGGAGGTGGGCGCCGCGGCGGCGTCCCGGATGGAGATCGCAAAGGGCACCAACCAGGGCCAGAGGCTGATGCCGATGCCGAGATATCCCATGAGAAAGATGCCGATGGAGAGAAAAAACGGGCGGATCTCCCGGTCTTTTTGCAGGTCGAACCAGAGAACGAAAAAGAGGATAGCGGTCAGAAGCGGCACCGGCATGAGCATGAGGTAGTTGGGATAGCTGAACCATAGCGAACTGATATCCGGGTTCATCATCGGCATGCTGACGCTGACCAGCCCCATGAAGACCGCCACATACCACATCACATAGGCAGCGCTTTTCCGGGCCCATTCCTGGGTCTCGCCGTCGGTTTTCATGACCAGCCAGGTGGCCCCCAACAGCGCGTACCCGCATACCACCGCCACGCCGGTCATGACGCTGTAGGCATTGAGCCAGTCGAAAGCGCCGCCCGCGAAACTTCGGCCCTCCACCGCGAACCCCTGCACATAGGCGCCGATGATCATCCCCTGCATGAGGGCGGCGGTCAGGGATCCGACATGAAAGGTGGTGTCCCAGATCTTTCTGGATCTGCCCTGGGCTTTGAACCGGAACTCGAAAGAGACCCCGCGAAAGATGATGCCCAAGAGCATGATGATGATGGGGATGTAAAGCGCCGGCATCAGGACCGAATAGGCCAGGGGAAAGGCCGCGAACAGCCCGCCGCCGCCCAGCACCAGCCAGGTTTCGTTGCTGTCCCAGACCGGGGCGATGGAGTTCATCATCCGGTCGCGGCATTGGTCGGTGGGGGCGAACGGAAAGAGGATTCCCATTCCCAGGCCGAATCCGTCCAGGATGACGTACAGAATAATGGCGATTCCGATCAGTCCGTACCAGATCAGGGGCAAGTCCAGAAACCCTGCGAAATCAAACATGGTCGCCTCCTTTTTCCGAAGCCATGTCGCTGAAAATCGGCGGCTTGTCCACCCCGTGGGCCCCGAAGACTTCGTCCTCCGTTTGGGGGCCTTTGGCGATAAGGCGGAGAATATAATAGGTTCCGGCGCCGAAAACAAACAGATAGACGACGATAAACGCGGCCAGGGACGGCGCGATCTGTTCGGCGCCGACGGGGGAAGCGGCCTCGGCCGTCCGGATCAGGCCGTAGACCACCCAGGGTTGACGGCCCACTTCGGTGACAAACCAGCCGGTCACCACCGCTATGAAACCGGCCGGGGTCAGGGCCATGCACCAGACCTGAAACCACCGGGTGTCGAAGAGTGTTTTCCGGAAATACAGGATGATCGCGAAAAGGCCGGTCAACGCCATCAGGACGCCCAGGCCGACCATGACCCGAAAGGACCAGAAGACCACGGCCACGGGCGGCCGTTCATCCGCCGGCCACTCCTTCAGGCCCCGGACTTCACCGTCCCATTCATGGGTCAGGATCAGGCTGGAAACATAGGGGATTTCAACGGCCCACCGGTTGGTCTCCGCCGCCTGGTCGGGCCAGGCGAAGAGGACCATGGGCGCGCCCCTTTTCGTCTCCCAGAGGCCTTCCATGGCGGCCACCTTGGCCGGCTGGTATTCGAAGGTGTTCAACCCGTGGAAATCGCCGAACAGGATCTGGACCGGGGCCACGAACACCGCCATGATCATGGCCATGCCCATCATCACCCGGGCGTGGCGCACATGCTGTTTCCGAAAGAGATAGTAGGCCCCGACGCCCCCCACCACGAAAGCGGTGGTAAGATAAGCGGCGGTGACCATGTGGACCAGACGATAAGGAAAGGAGGGATTGAAAATGATCTCCAGCCAATCCGTGGGATACAAAATGCCGGCTTCGCCGACTTCATACCCCTGGGGGGTCTGCATCCAACTGTTGGCGGAGAGAATCCAGAAGGCGGACAAAAGGGTTCCGAAGGCCACGATCACCGTGGAGGCGAAGTGCATCTTCCGGCTGACCCGGTCCCACCCGAAGAGCATGATGCCGAGGAAGGAAGCCTCCAGGAAAAAGGCGGTGAGCACCTCGTATCCGAGCAGAGGCCCCAGCACATTCCCGGTTCGGTCCGAAAAGACCGACCAGTTGGTGCCGAACTGAAACGACAACACGATCCCGGAGACCACTCCCATGCCGAAGGTCACCGCGAAGATTTTGACCCACATGCGGTATACCTCTTCATAGATCTTGTCGCCGGTCCTGAGCAGCCGCCATTCCACCACCGCCAGCCAACTGGCCAGCCCGATGGTAAAGGCGGGAAAAAGAATGTGAAAGGCAACGGTAAAGGTAAATTGAATTCGGGCCAGAAAAACGGGATCCAGATCGGTCGGCATAATCGTATCCTCGAAGATATAAGTATAAATGCTGATCAGGTTTTCTCACAAATCGGGGATTTTGTCACCTAAAAAGTGGTTCGGGATAAAAAAATCGGCCCTCGCCAGATGGCGGCCATGGTCATAAACGCCCCCGCCGCCTTAGATCGGA
>JAABTM010000378.1 GCA_011389855.1 Desulfobacteraceae bacterium | reverse complement strand
TCTTCCGATCTTACATCGCCAACGGCAACAGGGGAATGTCGATTCTGAATTTTAGCCCTTCAGCCGACGTTCCGAGCTTGCAGCCGGCCACCGAAATCACCCCGGAAAAATTTGTCGCCAACTGGAGTTCTATAGCTGCGGCGGATGAGTACCAGGTGGATGTGGCCTACGATCAGAATTTTATCAACATTCTCCCTGGCTATGGGGGCAAACTTGTGAAAGAAACGCGTTTAGCTGTGACAGATCTTTATCCTGGCGATTCCTATTACATTAGGGTCAGAGCCATGCGGAATGGAGTACCTGCCAGCAACTATTCAACGGCTCAGAGAATAACAACAGAAACGCCGTTTCAGGAGGTTGATACATGGGTTTCTTCCGCTGCGTATTCGATCGCTTTCGATGAAGCCCAGGATGTCATATTCTTAGGATCAGGTAGCGACGTTTACGCGATTGACGCATCCGATCCTTCGAATCTCAATCAAATCGATAAGCTGGAACTGAGAACCGTGAGGGATTTATTCTATCATCAGGGGCATCTCTATGTCGCGAACGATAGAAGCGGACTGCGTATCTTAAACGTCGCGGAGCCTGATAAAGGCATTTACGAAATCAGCGGATTTCCAGCCGAAGACGACCCTGCGCGGAATGTTCAAGGCGTATTCGTAGAGGGAAAGCATGCATTTATCGCCGAAGAATCAGGCGGCGGCCTTTCGATCCTTGACATATCGAATCCTGAAAATCCGGTATTGGTCGCCGAGTGGCCCCTTAGAGGCGCCCGCGATGTCTGGTATCATGATGGTTCGGTTTACGTAATCGATTATGAAGGGCTTAAGATCTTCGACTTTTCAGAAGAAGACGATCTTGGCCCCCCCATGGGTGAATATAAAATTTCAAACATATCGGAATCCTTCTTCTCGGTTTTTGTCAAAAATACCTGCGAAGATGCCGCCGGCGCCAATTGCCGCGCCCATGCCTACGTCAATAGCACTAAAGGGCTTAGAATCCTGGATGTTTGCCACCCTCGATTGCCTGATCAAAAGGCTCTTGTGTCAACCTCCCGCGATGCGATGGCCGCGCATTTTTTGTCCGATACCGTTTACCTGACGGATGGTGAAACCCTTTACCTCATAGATGCCGCCGACCCGAATGCGCCGACAAAGACAGCGGAACATAAACTATCGGGCTCAGCAGAAGGTTTGACGGCATGGGGGCCTTATATCTACATCGCAAACGGGGATAGAGGACTGACGGTGCTTCAATATGAATATCCGCTGCTGCCTCCTCAACGGCTGCAAGCCGAGGGGGTGACGGACAGGAGTTTCATCACTGTCTGGGAACCCTCGCCCGGCGCCACAGAATACCGAATCGATGTCTCGCAAAGCCCAAATTTTGAAGCGCTGCTCGCAGGCTACGACAAACGACCGGTCGAATCGACGCACGAAGAAGTCACCGGACTCGATCATGACACTTCCTACTATTACCGAGTCTACACCATGATTTTTGACCGAATCAGTCAACCTTCCGGCTCCTTAACGATAGATACCTTACCATCCATGGAACCCGGCGACCTGGACGGCAACGGAATGGTCGATCTCAACGACGGCGTCATCGCCCTGAAGGTGCTGGCGGGCATTTCGGCGTCGGGGCTGAGGGCGGACTACCTCGACTCCGGCGTGGACATCGACGGCAACGACCGGGCCGGGCTGGCCGAAGCCCTCTTTTCGCTCCAGGTCGCGGCAGGGCTGCGGTAAATTTTCGGGACGCCTCCAGACAAATTCTTGTGAATCGGCGCGGCATCTGCTATAGGAAAAGGGGTGCGGGGTCGTCGGCCCCGTGCCCTTACAAACCCCCTACATAAGGAGGCTCACCATGCCGGAAAGTGTTTACAAGGTCATCGAACTGGTTGGAACAAGCGCGACATCCTGGGAAGAGGCCGCCAAGGCCGCGGTGGAAACCGCCGGAAAAAGCATTAAAAATCTGAGAATCGCGGAGATCAACAAGCTCGACATGCGGGTCGAGGAAGGCAAAGTATCGGCTTTCCGGGCGCGAGTGGCGCTCTCTTTCAAGTACGAAACCTGATCCCGCCATTTTTTTAAACTGATCGTCAATCGGCATGCGGCCGGTCCCGACCGCCGCATGCCGCCGAATACCGGCTTTTCATCACTGGAGGGTCCCATGTCCGACAAACGAAAGATCAAACGACGCCACCTCATTTATTACCTGAGCATCATCGAACGCAGCACGGGCCGCCTCGTGGGACAACTGGTGGACATCACCACCCGGGGCGTGATGCTGACCAGCGAAAAACCCATGGAAACGGGGGTCCGGATGGAGCTGCGGATGGTGCTGCCGGATGTGATCGACGGCGACAACCAGATCACCTTCGACGCCGTCAGCGTCTGGTGCAAGAAGGACATCAACCCCAATTTCTACGCCATCGGCTTTGAATTCGAGAGCATAACGCCCAAAACCTTGTCCATCGTCGAAAACCTGATCCAGGAATTCTCCTTCCTCGATTGATCCTACTCGATCAATCCTAATGGACGGATTCCTTCCACAACAGTTTTTTAAGGAGATGGAAAAATGAAAACCAGCGTCGCGAGACTGTGCGCCTTTTTGGTGCTGGCATGCGCCGCGGCGGTCATGCCCCTTTCCGCCGCCGAAACCGCGTCGGACGCCGGAAGACCTGCCGACGACTTTCGCGTCCTCGACATCAGCGAGCGGACCTACGCCGGCGGGCCGGCCATCGCCGTGCTCCTTTCCGCGCCCCTGGACCCCACCGTCCGCCACGACGACCATCTCCGCATCAGCGATCCCCGGGAAGCGCTCAAAAGCGCCTGGGTGCTCTCGGACGACAACCGGACCCTCTATTTCCCCCACGTCGAACCGGAGACCGAATACTCGGTCACCGTGCTCCCGTCCCTGACGTCCGCCGACGACCGAACCCTCGGCGAACGGGTGAGCGAGGCCGTGACCACCCGGAAAATCACCCCGGTGGCGAGCTTCGCCAGCGAGGGGCTGATTCTGCCGGCGGGGATGACCGACGGCCTGCCCGTGGTCGCCGTCAACGTGCCGGCGGTGGACATCGAGTTCTTCCGCCTCAACGACGACAGCCTCACCCAGTACATCCGGTGGCGGAACACCACCGGACGCCAGAGCTACTACAAGCTCCGGAAAATGGACCAATACGGCGAACTGGTCTTTTCGGGCCGGTTCAGCCTCGACGCACCGGAAAACCGCCGGGTCATCCGCCACATTCCGGTGGAGGACATTTCGGCCCTGGAAAGACCGGGCGTCTATCTGGCGGTCATGCGCCGGCCCGGGGAATACGACCACAACTACCAGACTACCTATTTCCTGGTCACCGACATCGGCCTCCACGCCCGGGTCTACGACAAGGAATCCCTCCTCGCCGCCGTCTCGCTCCAAACCGGCCGGCCCCTGGCCGGCATCCGGTTCCGGTTTTTCAACAAAAAAGGCGACGTCGTCCACAAGGGCGTCGCCGACGAGCAGGGGCGGTACCGGTATCCGGGCAAACTGACCCGGGACGTCCACGTCGTGGAAGCCCGGGGCGACAAGGGCATCAGCGTCCTCCCCCTGGACGTGCCGGCCCTGGACCTGAGCGAATTCGACCTGTCGGGGCGGCCCTACCGTCCACGGGAGGTCTTTCTGTACAGCCCCCGGGACCTCTACCGACCCGGCGAAAGGGCGGTGGTGTCGGCGTTGCTCCGGGACCACGACGGCCGGATCGCCGACAGCCGTCCCCTCACCGCCAAGTTGTTCCGCCCCGACGGCCGGGAGGCGCGGTCCTTCGTTCTCCATCCGGAACCGCCCGAGGGGCTCGATTACTACGAGACGACCATCGACATCCGGGCCGACGCCCAGACCGGCCTCTGGAAGCTCCAGGTCTACGACAGTCCTTCCTCCAAAACCCCGGTGGGCGTTTTCAAATACCATGTGGAGGAGTTCCTCCCCGAACGGATGAAACTCGACCTCTCCGCCAGCCCCCGGCATCCCGGCCCCGAAGACGCCCTTGAAGTGGCGGTGACCGGCGAATACCTCTACGGCGCGCCGGCGGCCGGGAACCGGCTGGAATCCAAGGTCCTGGTCAAGGCGCGACGGGAAATCTCCGACGACCTCAAGGGGTTTCTTTTCGGCCAGGTGGGCGACAAGGACTACCAGGACTTCTGGGAACGGGGGGAAACGACCCTGGACGACGCCGGCAAGACCACCCTGACGGTGGAAAGCCGGTGGGAGGAGATGAAAAGCCCGCTCTCCGTCTGGGTCATCGCCAGCCTTTACGAATCGGGCGGACGGCCGGTGACCCGCAACGTCCGCCGCACGGTGTGGCCCGCGCAGAAGCTGGTGGGGATGCGGCCCCATTTCAACGATCTCCGGGCGGACGCCGGCCCGGTGACCTTCGACGTGGTCCGGACGAATCCGGCGGGCGACCGGCTGCCGGCGGACAATCTTCTGGTCTCCCTCGCCAAGGAGGACCGCGATTATTACTGGGAGTATTCCGACTCCAGATCGGAAGAGCG
>JAABTM010000094.1 GCA_011389855.1 Desulfobacteraceae bacterium | reverse complement strand
CATCCGCCGCCCGCCCTTGGAGCTGACCAGGATGTTGAGGCTTTCCGGCGTGGTGATGAGGATCTCCGGCGGCCGCCGGGCCATGGTCCGCCGCTCGTCCGGCGGCGTGTCGCCGCTGCGGGTGAGAACCCGGATGTCGGGGAAGGGCGCCCCGCCCGCCTCGAAGGCGGCTTTCAGCCCCGCCAGGGGCCGCAACAGGTTCTTCCGAACGTCGTTGTTGAGGGCCTTCAGGGGCGAAACGTAAAGGACCCGGGTCTGACCCGCCAGCCACTCGCCGGATACGAGTTGATGAATGGCCCAGAGAAAAGCGGTCAGCGTCTTGCCGGAGCCGGTGGGCGCGGTGACCAGCACATGGCGGCCGGCGGCGATTTCCGGCCAGGCTTTGGACTGGATGTCGGTGGGGGGGCCGACGTTGTTGGTGAACCAAGAGTGGATGAGGGGGTGGAACATGTCAGGCGCTTTGAGAATGTAACGCGTCCGTCATTTCTAACGATGCCTCGGGATGAAAAGCAATTTTCATTTTTTTAGGGCGGCTCTTGCTCGTTTCATGACCTCTTCCGCTGGTATGCAACTAACTTCGCCGTTCTTAATTTCTTCCCACCTTCTATCCGCCTCATCCATCCATGCTTTCTCGATTTCAGCATCGGCGAACCCCTCCAAACTGTCCCAAATACGATAAGCCAGGACCGCCCTTTCGTCTGGGGGCAGATTGAAAACGGACTTTTCAATCTCGGTTATAGTGCTCATATATGATTCCTTTCGCATTTCCATATTGCCATCTCCACGCATCAACGCCTTCGGCAATTATAACAGAAACTCTTTTTTTCGCCATCGCCATTTCAAGATTTCGTCTCCGACTGTAGGTGATTTCCAGAAAACAACACCCCTGCCATTGGCGATCTTTTCGGTTCGGAGTTTTGGTCGATCAGCGTGTTCATTTTCGAAAATCAGCTTAACGGTAATGGCTTTCAATCAATAATGCCATAATAGTTGAAAAGAGAAGGTCCATCGGCTATAAAACGATCAAGTAATACGTGGTTTCGATGGATAACCGGCGTCGTCCACGGGGCAAGGAATTGGCGTCCGGACATGGGTTGATTCTGCCTTGATAATCGTTTCGGACAATGAATGCCGCGGAGCGGCCGAAAGAATAAGCAAGGCACACTTCCAATAACCATCTGTCGCAGCATCCCACAAGGATTGGTATACCATAGGGGAGGCGTTGTACCGATAGAGTTGCTGATGGGATTTGGGGTTTAAATTTTCCGAAAAGGCGATTATATTCCCCTTGAACGAGACAACCGCCGGAAAGGGGGAATGACCATGGCCGAGGAGCTGCCCGATCTCCTCGAAGAAACCGATATTAAAACCGAGGAAGAGGTGGATGAACCGCCCATGTACCGGGTGATTCTCCACAATGACGACTATACGCCGCGCGAATTCGTGGTGCAGGTGGTGATGGTGGTCTTCAACAAGAGCGAGGAGGCCGCGACCCAGCTCATGTGGCGCGTCCACAAAAACGGGTCGGGTGTTTGCGGGGTGTATACCTACGAGGTCGCCGAGACCAAGGTGGGCGCGGTGCGGAATCTGGCCAGGGAATACGGATTTCCGCTGCGGACCACGATGGAGCCGGAATAAAGGTGTAAAGCCCGGTCAGTCTTGCAAGTGCCCTAATGAGCGAAGATGAGCTTCAACAGCTGATACAAACGCATCTGCATTGTCCAGCGTTTTTTCGGGGACCACCTCATCAATAGCAGTGAATTCGCCGTAGTCATACGTTTGACGCCTGTCGAAGGCGATCCTCAACCATTTTGACAACTCTTTCGGGAATATGCCTGTCTTCACAAACTCCCGATCAAACAAGCTTAATGCTCCCGCATGTTTTGACGTCCCTAATTGCCGGGTTGCCAGCAACGCCAAAACCGAATAGAACATCGCATAGTAAGACCGATTGACGGCGCCCCGAAATGCGGACTGTTTCAGCAGCAACGATGCTTCCCGGAGTGTTTCATGGGATTGTTCCATCCGATACCGTATCAGTAATTCCAGTTGTTTATCAGTCAAAGGTGAACACCTTCCTGTTCAATGCGCCTAATTAAAGGGTTCGCCCCAATCGCCCCGTATTGCAACTGGTCGCGCGTAGCAACGATCGTCGTAATCACCCTATCCGTCTCATATCCCACTTCCCACGCCAATTCGAATATCTTTTGTCGGAGGTCGGGATCGACGGTTTCCAATTCAATAAAAACATCCAGATCCGAGTCGTTTGCAGCGTCTCCTCTTGCCCGTGAACCGAATACGCAAATATCGAGCACAGGCGCGATATCCATTAAACGACGCTGGAATGCTTTTGCAACTTCCCGGTCGGTTTCTGTCAGCATATTGGCACACCCGATTCGTGTAGACTATCAGGCGATCAACGCCCTGGCCCCTTTGGCGACATTGTCCGCCGTAAACCCGTACTTGGCCAGCACCACGTTCCCCGGCGCCGAGGCGCCGAAGCCGATGATGCCCATCACGTCGCTGTTTTTGTTCAGGTATTTAAACCAGCCCATGGGGTGGGCGGCTTCAACCACCAGACGCGGCGTCTCTTCCCCGCCCAGGACCGAATCCCGGTATTCCCGTCCCATCTTGTCGAACAGGGCCCAGCAGGGCATGCTCACCACTCTGGCGGAGATCCCTTCTTTGGCCAGCATCTCTTCGGCCTGGAGGCAGAGGCTCACCTCGGAGCCGGTGCCGACGAGGACGATGTCCGGCTCGCCGACCGTCTCCTTCAGAACATAGGCCCCTTTGCGGAGGTTTTCCGCCGGCGGATAGACCGTCCGGTCGAGGATGGGCAGCTTCTGGCGGCTCAGGATCAGGGCCACCGGGCCTTCGGTGGTCGTCATGGCGGCCCTCCACGCTTCCACGGTCTCGGCGGCGTCGGCCGGCCGGATCACCGTCACCCCTTCGAACATCCGGAGGCTGGGGAGGTGCTCCACGGGCTGGTGGGTGGGGCCGTCTTCGCCCACTGCCAGGCTGTCGTGGGTGAAGACGTAGATCACCGGCAGCTTCATGAGGGCCGCCAGGCGGATGGAAGGGCGCATGTAATCGACGAAGACCAGGAAGGTGCCGCCGTAGGGCCGGATTCCCTTGTGGAGGGCCATGCCCGACATGATGGAGGCCATGGCGTGCTCCCGGACCCCGAACCGGATGTTGCGGCCGTCGTAGGCCCCTTTCTGGAAATCATGGACCCCGTCGATGATCGTCTTGTTGGAGGGCGCCAGGTCGGCGGACCCGCCCATGAGGGTCGTCACCCGGGGGGCCAGGGCGTTGAGGGCCTTGCCCGACGCGGCCCGGGTAGCCATGGGGCCGTCGGAAGGCGAGAAGACGGGCAGGTCGGCCTCCCATCCTTCGGGCATTTCGCCGCTGATGGCGACGTCCCACTGGGCCGCAAGGTCCGGGTGGGCCTTCCGGTAGTCGGCGAACAACGCTTCCCATTCCGCCTGGAGCCGCTCTCCCCGGGGAACGGCCTCCTGGAAATGGAGGCCGGCCTGGTCGGTGACGCAGAAGTCCTCGTCGTCCGGGCAGCCCAGGGCGGTCTTGGTCAGTTTGACCTCCTCGATGCCCAGGGGCGCGCCGTGGGCGTCGGCCGATCCCTGCTTGTGGGGGCTGCCGAAGGCGATGTGGGTCTTGAGCTGGATCAGGGAGGGCTTAGCGTCTTCCGCCCGGGCCCGCTCGATGGCGTTGACCACCGAACTCACGTCGTTGCCGTCTTCCACCACCTGGACGTGCCAGCCGGCGGCCTCGAACCGCAGGGCCACGTTCTCGGTGAAGGTGATGTCGGTGCTCCCCTCGATGGAGATGTCGTTGTCGTCGTAAAGGCAGATGAGTCGGGAGAGGCCGAAATGGCCGGCCAGGGACGCGGCTTCGTAGGAGATCCCCTCCATCAGGTCGCCGTCCCCGCACATGACGTAGGTGTGGTGATCGACGATCTCCCACCCCTCCCGGTTGAACCGGGCGGCCAGATTGCGTTCGGCCATGGCCATGCCCACCGCGTTGGCGAATCCCTGACCCAGGGGACCGGTGGTGGTCTCCACCCCCGGGGTGACCCCGTATTCGGGATGGCCCGGGGTCCGGCTCCCCCACTGGCGGAAGTTCTCGATGTCGTCCATGGTCAGGTCGTACCCGGTGAGGTGGAGCATGCTGTAGAGGAGGCTGGAGGCGTGGCCGCCGGACAGGACGAAGCGGTCCCGGTCGGGCCAGGACGGATCGGCCGGGTTGTGTTTCAGAAAATGGGTCCAGAGGGAATAGGCCGCCGGGGCCAGGCCCATGGGCGCGCCCGGATGGCCGGAATTGGCTTTTTCCACGGCATCCATGCACAGCGCCCGTATGGTGTTGACGTAATGGTTCTCGAGGGTGATCCGGCTCTCCGGCTGATCGGTGGTCATGATTCTGTCTCTCCTTGGCGTTTCGAGTTGCGGGTTTCGGGTTTCAAGTTGCGGATTGCGGGTTATAGGGCCCGCATCCATTCGGGTTTCAGGTTGACCCGGCCCTGGAGGGCCTCGTCGATGAGCGCCAGGGTCTTTTCCTTCTCTTTGGGAAACCGGGCGCGGATGGGCAGGTAGTTGGATGCGTGGTTGGCGTGGAACAGGCCCCGCGTCATATCGGTGTGGGCGATCATGGTCCGGAGTTCCCGGAGCATCTCCATGGACCCCGGCAGTTCGAACCGGCCGGCTTCGTGATCCTCGTACATGGGCGTCCCCGGAATCAGCATGAGGCTCAGGGCGCCCACGTATTCCGGATCGATGGCCGACAGGACCCGTCCGGTTTCTTTGGCGTGGATCCCGGACCGCTCCCGGCCGGCGATGCCCAGCAGCACGGTCACCGAAAGTTTGATCCCAACCTCCCGGATCTTCCGGCCCATGGCGATCATGGTCTCGGACGAAGCGCCTTTGTTAATGGCCTTGAGCGTCTCGTCGTCGCCCGTCTCCAGGCCCATGTAGGCGATGCCCAGGCCATGGTCCCGGAGTTCGGCCAGCTCTTCCGGGGTCTTCATTTTGATGCTCTTGCTGTTGGCGTAGACGCCCACCCGGGTGACCCAGGGCAGTTGGGCTTGGATCTCCTTCAGGATTTTGAGCAGCCGCTTCCGGGGGATGATCAGGGCGTCGCCGTCGCACAGAAAGACGCGGCGTTGCCGCTTGAAATGTTTGGCGGCGTAGGCGATGTCCGCCATAATGGTTTCGTCCGACTTGATGTCGAACCGCTTGTCGGGATAGGTGCCGCAGAAGCGGCATTTGTTGTGGGAACACCCCAGGGTGACCTGGAGCAGAATGCTGTCCGCCTCGCTGGGCGGCCGGATGATGTTGCCTCTGTAGTCCATAACTTCTCTTTTCCTCCATTTCGGCGGGCCGCATTTTTTGTCGCGCCCGCCCTTTTCGGGGCCTACGTTTACCGAAACGGTGAATTTTTGCAACCCCTTTTTAAAGTTGTCGGCCGACACTTTGCTTGCTCCTCGTGGGGCAAACAGGTATGGTATGGGTAAACGGCGTCTTCAAATGCGGGACCGCCGGGATGAATACGGAAGAAATAAAATTTTTCATTGCACCGATAAGGAAACGCCCATGAAAGCCCATGAAAAATTTTTATCCGCGAGTGAAAAAACGGCCATGGCTCTTTTTGCATTGAGGGTAAAATCTCTTCTCGGAAACAACTTGATGGATTTAAAACTATTTGGCTCGAAAGTGCGCGGCGATTATGATCGGGATTCCGATATCGATGTGCTGATTGTGGTAAAAAGTCGCGACAACCGGATACAGGACGCCATCAGTGAAATTGTTTCGGAACTGAACATCGAATTTGATTGCGTCCTGTCGCCGGTCATCTATACAAAGGACGAATACAATCAAAATCGCTATTGCAAAACCCTATTCAGCAAAAACATCGCCTTCGAGGGAGTCAGCTTATGACGATCGACCGGGAAAAGATCGAACTCTCCGAATACCGCATCGAAAAAGCGTTCGAACGTTTGAAAGCCTCTCAAACCCTGTTGGCGTCATATCCCTTTTCAACCGGCATTTTATCAAAAGCGGACGGTTGCCGAAACATCTGAGCAAAATTATGGCGAATGCCAGACAAGGAAGAGAATCAGCCGATTATACGGATTTTATAGAGCACACCCAAGTGGAAGCCAGACATCAATTGGAACAGGCGCGGGAATTCTTGCAAACCGTTCAAACGCTGATGGAAAAGATAAAAAACAACGACGTCGTCATTGAAATAGACGGTCCGGATGGTGCGGTATAGCATTCGCTGTTGACGGCACGCCGTCCGAAACGGCATCATCGTTTGTCGACAAACCACGATTCGTGAAAACGCCAACCGGGGAGCGCTCCATGCACAAAGGTCCCATCCACATCACCGACGATTTCGACCTCTCCTTCAAAGTCTACGAAGAGATGATGGCCAACCGGGTGAGCGAGATCCTGCTGGTCTCCAGCCCCTACGACGCCTTTATAATGGAGGAGGACGGCCGGCTGGCCGAACGGATTATCCACGAATACCGGGGTCTCAACCTGACCCGGCCGCCCCGGCTCACCTGGGTCTCCAACACCGCCGAGGCCCTGGACGCCCTGGCCGGAAAGCGGTTCGATCTGGTGCTGACCATGCCCCGCCTCGACGACATGGAACCGGTCGAGTTCGGGAAAAAAATCAAGGAGACCTACGAAAACCTGCCGGTCTTTCTGCTGACCCATTCGGCCATGGCCCGGAAGGCGGCCCGGATCGAGGCCGCGGAACGCGCCATCGACCAGACCTTCGTCTGGCTGGGCAACACCGACCTGCTGCTGGCCATCATCAAAAGCGTGGAAGACCGGATGAACGTGGCCTACGACACCCGTAGGGCCCGGGTCTGCGTGATCATCCTGGTGGAGGATTCCCCCATGTACCGGTCCTCTCTCCTGCCCATGCTCTACAAGGAGGTGGTGAGCCAGACCAACGCCGTCATGGAGGAATCCCTCAACGAAGAGCACAAGATTCTCCGGATGCGGGCCCGGCCCAAGATCCTCACCGCCGCCAACTACGAAGAAGCCTGGGATCTTTACACCCGGTACAAGCCTTATCTCCTGGCCTTTCTCTCGGACGTCCGGTTTCCCCGGAACGGAGAAATCGACCCGTCGGCCGGATTCACCCTGCTGTCGGAAATCTGCAAGGATTGCTCGAATCTGCCCATGCTCATGCTCAGTTCCGAAGAGGAAAACCGGAACCGGGCCGAAGCCTGCGGCGCCGTTTTTCTGGACAAGAACTCCCCAACCCTTCACATGGACATCCGGTCGTTCATGCGGACCTACCTCGGTTTCGGGGACTTCATCTTCCGCTTGCCCGACGGGAGCGAATTGGCCCGGGCGCCCAACCTCCGGGCCATGGAGAAGGTCCTGCCCACCATCGCCGACGAATCGATCCTCTACCACGCGTCCCGGAACCATTTCTCCTCCTGGCTCATGGCCCGGTCCGAAATCCAGCTCGCGTCCCACCTCCGGCCGGTCAAGGCCTCTGATTTCGACAGCGTCTCCCAGATCAAGACCTATCTGGTGGCCCGGATCCGGGATCGGCGCAAAGGTCGGCAGCAGGGGGTGGTGACCGATTTCAATCCCGAGGAGTTCGATCCGGACACCGAGTTCGTCAAAATCGGCAAGGGATCCCTGGGGGGCAAGGCCCGGGGCCTGGCCTTCATGACCTACCTGCTCAAAAAATCCCCTGAACTGGCGGAACGCCACCCGGGAGTGGACATATCGGTGCCCCGGACCCTGGTGATCTCCACCGAGGGGTTCGAGTCCATGATGGCCGAAAACAATCTCAAGGAGTACATCTCGGGGTCCGACAGCGACGCGCGCATGGAAGGGCTCTTTACGGGGTCCCGGTTCCCCGCCTGGGTCCGGGAGAATCTTGCCCTGTTTCTGCGCCACATGGAGGCCCCCCTGGCGGTCCGGTCCTCCAGTCTCCTGGAAGACGCCCAGTTCCAGGCCCGGGCCGGGGTCTACAACACCTATATGATCCCCAACAACCATCCGGATCCAAAGGTCCGCCTGGGGCAGCTCATCAACGCCATCAAGCTGGTCTACGCCTCCACCTACTTCGAGAAATCCCGCTCCTTTTCCCGGTCCACCCAGCAGCGGACCGAGGACGACAAGATGGCGGTGATTCTCCAGCAGGTGACGGGCCGGCGCTACGGCAAGTATTTCTACCCGGCCGTTTCTGGGGTGGCCCAGTCCTACAATTTCTACCCCATCTCCTACATGAAGCCGGAGGAGGGGATCATCCACCTGGCCTTCGGGCTGGGCAAGACTGTGGTGGACGGGGGGACCGCCCTGCGGTTTTCCCCCAACTATCCGCAGTTTCTCCCCCAGTTTTCCACGGTGGACGACATTCTCAAGAACTCGCAACGGAAGTTTTACGCCCTCAAGACCGAGGACTATCCCATCGAACTGACGGGCCGCGGCGACGGTACGCTGGCCCGGCTGGCCATCGACGACGACGGGGTGCGAAACCAGGGGCCGGTGCGGTATCTGGCCGGAACTTACGACCCCCAGGACCATCGCATCCGGGACGCGGCCATGCCCGACGGCCACTGGGTGCTCACCTTCGCCAACATCGTCAAGTACAACGACATCCCCCTGCCCGGCATCATCTCGGACATCCTCGACATGGGGCGCAAGGGGATGGGCTGCCCGGTGGAGATCGAATTCGCCATGAACCTGCCGGAAAAAAAGGGGGACCGGCCGGAATTCACGCTGTTGCAGATCCGGCCCATGGCCATCAGCCAGCGGAACATGGAGGTGGATATCTCGGAAGAGGAGATTCCGGAGGCGCTGTGCTATTCGGAAAACGCCCTGGGCAACGGGGTCTACCGGGAGATCCGGGACATCGTCTACGTCAAGCCCGACGACTTCGATCCGGGCCGGACGATGCTCCAGGCGGACCAGATCGGCGAGATCAACCGCGGACTGGCCCGGGCGGACCGGAAATACCTCCTCATCGGGCCGGGCCGCTGGGGGACCGCGGACCGGTGGTTGGGCATTCCGGTGACCTGGGGCGACATTTCCGGGGTGGGGGCCATGGTGGAGGCCGCCGTGGCCCAGCTAAAGGCCGATCCGTCCCAGGGGTCGCACTTCTTCAACAACATCACCTCCAACGGGATCCCCTACATCACCGTGCCGGAAAAAGGAAACGGCTTCGTGGACTGGGACTGGCTGGCGGCCCAGCCGACCCTTGAAGAAACCACGTACCTGCGGCACGTGCGGCTGGAAGGGCCGCTGACGCTGAAGATCGATGGGAAGGGGACAAGGGCGGTGGTTTTGAAGCCGGGGGGAGGTTTGATAGGCCGGACCCCGCATGACAAGCTAAGCGGCGCCGGGGAAGGGGGCGGATAGTGTGCTGAATCCATTTGCTTGTCAGTGACAGAAAACCGTTCGGTTTCAATTGTAAGCTTTTCAAAGCCAAGAGTTGCATTTACGAGATCTCGCAAGATGGGCCTCGCGGTAGCAGGTTCGCCGTTTCAGAACATTCATTGGCCGATGGCAACCTATTTGTTACTTTTTGTCAAGATTGTTTTTTCAACGTCGCACTTCCAAGAACATCTGCGGCTTATCCGCGGAATGTTTTGGTTGCCTGGTTTGAGCAACTCGCCGAAAGCTTTACGGCAAAGGCGGCAGGCCCAGTTCTTCGAGAAACGCGTTGTGCTTGTCTTTGGCCACCTTGATCTCCTTCTCCGCCTCGACCAGTTCAGCGTGGATTGCTTTCAGGTCGATCTCCGGTTCCGGTTCGGCCGTGCTGACATAACGCGAGATGTTAAGGTTGTAGTCGTTCTCTTCGATCTCTTCCATCGTCACCCGCCGAGCGTACCGCTCGATCTTCTCCGGCCGCTGCTGGTAGGTATCGACCATCTTCTTGATGTGCTCGGGGTTCAGATAGTTCTGCCGTTTGCCTTTTTCGAAGTGTTCGGCGGCGTTGATGATCAGGACGTCATCCGGCTTCTTACACTTCTTGAGCACGAGAATGCACACGGGAATACCGGTCGAGTAGAACAGGTTCGCCGGCAGTCCGATCACCGTGTCGATGTGCCCGTCGTCGAGCAGCTTCCTGCGCATCGCCGCCTCCTTGCCGCCCCGGAACAGAACACCGTGGGGCAGGATGATCGCCATCACGCCCTCATCCTTGAGGTAGTGAAACCCGTGCAGCAGAAAGGCGAAGTCGGCCGCGCTCTTCGGCGCCAGCCCGTGGTTCTTGAAACGCATGTCTTCGCCGAGGGCCTCGTTCGGATCCCAGCGGTAGCTGAACGGGGGATTTGCGACCACCGCGTCGAATGTGGGCTTCTTTGCCGGGTTCTGCTCACGGAGCATGTCCCACTCGTTGGTCAGCGTATCGCCATGGTAAATCTCGAACTCCGAATCCTTCATTCCGTGCAGCAGCATGTTCATGCGGCAAAGATTGTAGGTCGTGATGTTCTTTTCCTGGCCGTAGATCATGCCGACGCTGCCCCCGGCATTGAACACGCGGTGGCGGACGTTCAACAACAGCGACCCCGACCCGCAGGCGAAGTCCAGCACGCTTGCCAGCTTCTTCCGGGGGCCGGTTTTGGGGTCCTGGCCGTCGAGGGTGACGATGGCGGACAGGATGTCGCTGATGCGCTGGGGCGTATAGAACTCTCCCGCCTTCTTGTGACCCGGCGGCGAATTGGCCGATCAGGTACTCGTAGGCATCGCCCAGCGTGTCGGAATCGGTGGAGAACTCCGCCAATCCTTCGGCGATCTTCTGGATGATCTTGCAGAGTCTGTCGTTGCGGGCCTGGTATGTCTTGCCCAGCTTCTCCGAACCCAGATTGATCTCCGAGAACAACCCGGAGAAGGTGCTTTCGAACGATTCGTTCTCGATGTACTTGAAACCCTCCTGCAGCGTGTTCAGCAGTTCCCCGTGCTGGGTCCGGGCCATGTGGGCGATATTCGCCCACAGATGCTTTGGCTGGATGACGTAGTGTGCCTTGCGGCGCATCTGCTTTTCGAACGCGGCGATGTCGCCGGGGTTGTCGTCGTACCAGACCGACAGCGACGTTCGGCCGCCATTGCCCACCGCATCCGGGGCGGGATAGTCCCGCCCCAGCTCCTTCTTCGCGGCCTGCTCGTAATTGTCAGAAAGATAGCGCAGGAACAGAAACGCGAGCATGTAATCACGGAAGTCGTCCGCGTTCATCGCGCCGCGCAGTTGGTCGGCGATGTTCCAGAGGGTTTTGCCGAGTTGTTTCTGGTCGTTTTCGGTCATGGTTTTTCCAGCCCCGGTTCAGTTGAACCGTCAAGGATTCCTTGACGGTTGCTTGTTCAAATCAATCCTCTGTTTCTTTCGGATTCTCATAACTTATTAGCGTATATTTCGGGCGGCCTGTCCCTGCGCGCTTGGTGTGAACTGTAATAGTGATGGGAGTGTCAAGGACCTGCTTGATGTTTCCGGCATCCTCAATGAGCGGCCCGACTTTACCCATGATAATCTCCTCACTCTCTTCCACTTGAAATTCAAAAGCGCGGCGTTTTGGCAGAACACCGAGGAATTGGCCGGAAAGAGACTTATCCTCTTGGTGAATATTATCTTGATTCAAACGACCTTCACTGCGTCGCACCTGCACGACGTCCTTAAAGGAGAAGACTTCTTTTTTGAACTCCAAGGCGCAAACGGCTTCTTGGTCGCCCAGCATCTTAAGAAATCCACGCAACGCTTCGACCGCGCGGGGATCGGCATCGGCGATGGCCTCGGTAAGTTCGTCATCGGTCCCGAGCGAAGCCTCCATAATTCGAAGCGTCTGTTCTATGGCATGATCGACTAAAGACGGTCCAGCAAAGAGCGTCTCCTCCTTCGGCGCCTCCTCAAGTTCAAAGCCGAATGATCCCAATGCGGTTCCCGTTATCAGCAGTTGGTATTCCTCACGGTTGGGCAACGCTCCGCGCGTCCCGAGCGCTGTGGTCCGGCTTGCCCCTATGGCGGCTACCGCATCGGCAAAGGCGTTTATGGCTTTCGCGCCAAATTCTGCGAATATGCCATGATTTTCGACAATGGGCTTGCCGCGAAAGGTCAGCCGGGCCCGCGCAGGTTCGCGAGCAGGAGCGGTCACGGAGGCCAGCGCTTCATCGACTTGCGCCTTCCGGGCTTCCAGGCTCATGCGGTCGATGACGCTGGATTCGGGAAGACTCGCGAGCATACGTTCCAGCGATGTCTTTTCCGCAAGCAACCGAATCCTTTCCTGTATATTCATCGGGTGTCTCCTTCCTCTGTTGCTTTCTGATGATCGGCTCTGGCTGTCGTGTCGTCTGTTGCCGAAAGATCGATCTGCAAATATCCCTTCCATTGACCATTGCGACGATGCGACCAAAGGCTATACCAATAAGCGGAACGCTCGACCAGATACGCTGGTGGATTGTCGTCCAGAGGAACGAAGTAGGCGTCCACATGATAGCGGGTCTTCGTGCCCGCATGGTTGAAAAGGTCTGGATGTGTGGAAGCGAAGCTCTTCTGGGTCTGTCCCCGCGGCAGATAAAAGAAGGTGACCACGTCCATATCGGCGGGAGGGCGGTTTTCGATGGTTTCGATATTCTCCAGGAAACTTCCGTCCACCCATTGAAATCCATTTTCCAGCCCCGCCGCGTGAAGGGCTACCCGGAAGTCAAGAAACCCCCGCAAAATACTTTGCCGTTTCTCCGTGGTCCCGAAATGCAGGACGAAATCGGTCAGTCTGACGCTATAGGGAGACCGATCGGCTGAAGTCGGGGCGACCGGGTTGTTGGGCGGCAACACGCCTTGCGCGTTCCAATTTGGTATGCTGGTGGTGGTCATGCGTGGGTCTCCTGCGCTAGATATTTGTCCAGTCCCGCTCCAGTTGCTTCCGCGCCGCCTGCTCGTAGCTGACCCAAGAGATAGCGAAGGAACAGAAACGCGAGCATGTAATCACGGAAGTCATCCGCGTTCATCGCGCCGCGCAGTTGGTCGGCGATGTTCCAGAGGGTTTTGCCGAGTTGTTTTTGGTCGTTTTCGGTCATGGCTTCTTCCTGTTCCTGCTCACTGTTTTCGTTTTTTGATCTTCGCTTCAAGAGCTTTTAGCTCGGCATCGTCTTGCAGGTCGGCTTCTTTCGCTTCCTCGATTTTGCGCTGCTGGTCATATTCAAGGTACAGCACGGAGGTCTGTTTCTTCATTTGCTCATGGCTGACGGACCCCGCGTGGTTGAGCAGGGGATATCCGTTGGACGTGATAATCTGATCCACGTTCTGCTTCCAGAAGCTCATGCGCGTCTCCTGGCGGTTTTTGGCGCGCAGTTCCGCCGTTTCCAGAAAGATCACGACAAGGCGGTTGAGCGTGTCGATCTCGTCTTCGGTCAGATAGTTCTTGGCGATCAGAATGTCCTGTTTGCGCACCCTGGCGCCCTGCCAGTGCATAAGGCCGAAGTGTGAGTCATCCGGGTTGGCGCGTTCCGTGATGAGTTCGGCGGCGGTTTGCCGCGTGACGGCATAGATCAGAAGGTTTTGCACGGTGGCGAAGAACTGGCGCGTGGCCTGGTCCGTCTTGTCGTAGTCGCTGCTGAGGGCGAAAAGATCCCGCACCTTCTGGTAAAAACGCTTCTCGGAAGCCCGAATCTCGCGGATGCGCGCCAGCATCTCATCGAAGTAATCCGGGCGGCCATCCGGGTTTTTCAGCCGCTCGTCGTCCATGGTGAAGCCCTTCACCAGATACTCCTTCAGCCGCTCAGTGGCCCAACGACGAAATTGGATGCCGCGCTGGGAGCGCACTCGGTAGCCGACAGCGAGGATCGCCTCAAGGCTGTAGTGCCGGATGGAACGGGTAACCTGACGGCTTCCCTCCTGGCGAACTTGTAAGAAATCCTTACAAGTTCCCTCCTCGTCGAGTTCCCCTTCCTCGAAAATGGCCTTCAGATGGAGGGTGATATTCTGGGGGCTGGTCTGAAACAACTCCGCCATGAGGGCTTGGCTCATCCAAAGGGTTTCTTCCGCGAACCGGCACTCGACCCTGGTCCGGCCGTCGCCGGTGTCGTAAAGGAGGATTTCGCCATTGGGCGGCACAGGGAGATTCGACTTGGCGCTCATCATTCTTGTCCTTCCGGCGCGGGGAAAAGCTGCTGCATCAGGCCGCGCTTGTGTTGCTTGAGGGTTTCGATCTTCGCCGCCTGCGCGGCGATCCGGGTGTCGAGGGCGGTGAGGCAATCGGCGATGCGTTGTTGTTCGGCGAGTTCTGGATAGTAGATTGGGAGCTTTTTAATACCGGCAACAGTTAGCTGCTGCTGTGCATTTCCAAAAGAAATATCTTCTATATGCATAGTTAATGGCGCTGAGTTGCTGAATGCGTAAAGATAGTCTGGATCTATCTCTTTTGATTTCACACGTAATATAACCATGCCAGAGTTTATACGCATATTTTCGTACGGAACGTCTTTTGTAAAATAAGCAAAATGCCCAACAGATCCTCGTGTAGTCAAAATAATGTCCTTGCGTTTCAATTTACCCTTTCTTAATAATTCATCTTTCGACTTTGTAATGAACTGAAGTTCTTCAAATTTGAAGCCATTTTTTGTCACATTTTTAGCATTAAGAAAGATACAGAACCCTGAGTCACTGAATTCATCCGCTTTTGGATAATTGGTACCCCTATCACCATCAATCACATCTACTAGTTCACTAAGCTCTTCGTAACTCCACTCCCCCTTATCCCGAAACTCGGGGGAGCGGAGGCGGGGTTGGGTTTGGCCGGGCTGGGGGAAGAGCTGCTGCATGAGGCCTTTCTTGTGGGCCTTGAGCGCCTCCAGCTTCCGGCCCTCGGCGGCGATCAACCCGTCCAGCGAACTCAGACACTCGGCGATCTTTTGCTGCTCGTCTATCGGCGGAAGGATCAATCGCAGGGCTGCTAAGTCTCTAAAGTAAATGCGGACGCGGACACTTCCATCTCCTGACAGGGTTACGAAACGATCCCATTGATCAGAGTATCTGAAATGATCCAAGTAGTTGGGATCGATCTTCTGGTCCGAATCATTGGAACAGCGAAACACAATGTAGTCTGGGCTGACCAATACGGGTTCATAACCAGACCACCGAGAAATTGATCCGATATTCAGTCGCATTGGGTTGTATGCAAACCAATCCTTCTTCACGACCTTATAGCGAGATATATTATTCGCAACGAGTCTCTTCTCCATAGGCAGCATTCCTTCGCCTTTGAAGACTCCCATTACTACATCAGCATCGAGTGTCTTTCTATTCCTCTCTGTAGCGTCCTCTGCAACGTCGCCGAGTCTCACGTTGTGATATGGTCTATCCCTAAACTCCGGAAACCGCAGCTTTGGCGTCAATGTGCCTTTGCTCTTCTTCATCGTTTCAGCTTCATTGCTCGTATGCGTTCAGACCGGAGATGCTTCGGCCAGTGGCGCGTTTTTTCAGGATCGGGACGAGATCGTCCATCAGCGTCAGTTCCTTTTCGCAACACTCGCGCCAGCCGAGGTCGAGTGGGGCCATCACATCAGTTTTCACGCGGCCAAATCCAAGTTCGACCATTTTGTTGGCGTTAACAAATTGGTCATTTGAGCCAATATCAACCATTTTCCCGGCATCGGCAAAATGGTGATTCTCAATCACCCTACCGGTTCCCCTGCCGCTCATGCGTCTTCCCCCTGGCTTTTGTACTTCGCTTCGAGTTCCCACTCCGTC
>JAABTM010000377.1 GCA_011389855.1 Desulfobacteraceae bacterium | reverse complement strand
GCGCTTTTCCCGGCGTCAGGGAAAGGCCGTCCACCTGGACGGGTTCGTGGGCGAGGTCGCGTTCGACGGGCCTCACGGCGTTTTCTGGCCGGTGATAAAAGCCGGCGAGTTCGTCCATGTGGGCAAGAGCACGTCGAGCGGATGTGGGAGAATCCGGATTGTGTGAGTCGCGGGCTCGGGGTCGATCCGCCGATTCGCCGCGAGCGGTCGGGTGGCGCCGAAAACCCAATGACCGCTCGCATTTTTCTGATTTGGTGGTAGTTGCCTGAAATGATGAAGGAAATGCTCGTGACGCAGTGGTGGGTTATGTGCGTCATAACAGGCGGGTTGCTCCGTAACTTGAGAATTGAAAGAGCCGCTCGCAAAACGGCCTGTGAAGCCTTGAGAATAAAGGGCCGAGAAAGACGCGGTTTGAGAACGCGCCCCGTTTAGGAAGGGGATTGGGACTGTAGAGACGCGATGCATCGCGTCTCTACTGATTCTTCAAAGAAACCATGACCCGACGCGTAAACGCCGTCTCGTTTTACCGGGAATACCCGCCCCAGGACATCGTGGCCGGCACGGACTGGCGGACGCTCAGGATCATCAAGGAAGCCCTGTGATCGATGAGGATAAAAAGGAGGCCATCATGACCGTCGCCGAAAGATTGCGGAAAGAAGGGGAGGTCAGGGGAGAAATCAAAACCTACAAAGAGCTTCTGGCCGGCGGCCTTCTTTCAAAAGAGATGGTGGAACAAAAACTCGCCGAACTGAATCAAAAACCGGAAAACGTCGCCACGAAAACCCCCAACGAAACAGAACACTGAATTCCCGAACCCAGACCTCCGAGGTTTCCAAAACCTCGGAGGTCTTCGCCCCCATCCCCCGATTGCCTAAACCCCCAAACCGTGCTAAAAACCAAAAAGAACATAACCTTTAACCCAAAGGACCGGGCCGCAATGAACCCCCACTACCACATCTCCCCCGTCGGCGTAATCCGGAACACCGACGACGGCGCTTGGATCGAGGTGTACGACGAATTCACCGACGCCCTGTTGGGCATCGACGGGTTTTCCCACCTCATGGTCTTTTTCTGGTTCCACCACAACGACACCCCCGAAGGGCGGGCCCGTCTCCAGGTCCACCCCCGGAAAAACCCCGACAACCCGCTCACCGGCGTCTTCGCCACCCATTCGCCCCTGCGGCCCAACCTCATCGGGCTCACCTTCTGCCGCCAGACGTCCCGGACCGGCAACACCATCCACCTTGAAAAGATCGACGCCATCGACGGCACGCCGCTCATCGACATCAAGCCCCACATCCCCCTGGACCGCCTGGAATCCGGGACCGTCGTCGTGCCGGACTGGGTCTGAACCGCCATGCCCCGACGATTCCCATGCCGACGATGAAAGCCGCCCGGAGCCTCCACAGCACCTTTCTGTACAGCCTTTTCGCCGTCGTGCTGCTTTGCGTCGGCCTCATCGGCTACCTGTGGATTTCCTACGAAATCCGGCAATTCAACGAAGAATCCCGCCAACTGCGGGACGCCTTCACCGAAACCCAGAAGGCATTGGTCCGAAACGAGGTCGAGCACGTCATCCACTACATCGACCACCAGCGGGCCCGGACCGAAAAAGAACTCAAGGAAACCATCCGGTCCCGGGTCTACGAAGCCGCGGCCGTCGCCGAAAACCTTTACGCCGCTTACAAGGACCAAAAATCCGAAGACGAGATCGCCGCCGTCATCCGGGAGGCCCTCCGGCCCATCCGCTTCCAGGAGGGGCGCGGCTACTACTTCGTCTACGACATGGAGGGCAACAACATCCTCCTGCCCCATTCCCCCCATCTGGAGGGAACCAACCTGTGGAACCTCGTGGACAGCAAGGGCGGATACACCATCCGGCGGTTCGTCCGGCTCATCGAATCGGAAGGGGAGGGCTTTCTCAGGTGGCACTGGTACAAGCCGGGCATCACCGGCCACATGTCGGACAAAATCGGATTCGCCAAATATTTCGAACCCCTGGACTGGTGGATCGGCACCGGCGAATACGTGGAGGACGTGGAGGCGGACATCCAGGCGGAGACCCTGGACTGGATCAACAAGATCCGGTTCGGCGACGAAGGCTATATCTTCGCCTACACCTTCGACGCCGTCACGCTGGCCCATTACAAACCGGAAAATATCGGCGTCGATCGCTGGGATTACGAAGACCCCACCGGCCGGAAGGTCGTCCGGGACCTTATCGAGGTCTCGCGACAACCCGACGGCGGCTACCTGACCTACGTCGCCTCCCTCAAACCCAGCACCGGCGAACCGTCCAAAAAGGTCAGCTACGTCCGGTCCATACCCGAATGGGAGTGGATGATCGGCGCCGGCGTTTACCTTGACGACATCGATCGGGTCCTGACCGTGAAACGGCGCGAGCTGAGGGATCGGATCGAAAACCATCTGATCATCATCGGCGGATCTCTCGTCGGCGTGCTGCTCATCGCCATCCTCCTGGCCCGGACCCTCTCCCGGCGCACCTTTTCCAACCTCCGGGAGTTCATGGCCTTTTTCCAGCGGTCGGCCATCTTCTCCACCCCCATCGACGAGAGCCGCCTCGACCTGGCCGAATTCAAGACCCTGGCCGATTCCGCCAACCGTATGGTGGAGGAGCGGAACCAGGCCGTGGCTGAACTCAAGGAGAGCAGGGAGCGCCTCGATCTGGCCCTGGCCTCGACGGAACAGGGCCTGTGGGACTGGAACATCCAAACCGGGGAGGTGATCTGGGACGAACGGCTGGTCCGGATCATCGGGTACAACCTTTCGGACGTGCGGCCGGTTATCGACACCTGGTTCGACCTCGTCCACCCCGAGGACCGGGAAAAGACCGCCGAGTCCATGAAGGCCCATCTCAAAGGCCATGCCGACAAGCACCGGACCGAGTTCCGGCTTCGGTCGAAATCCGGGACGTGGAAATGGATTCTCGATCAGGGCCGGGTCATCGAGCGGGACGAAAAGGGCCGGGCTCTCCGCGCGGTGGGCACCTACATCGACATCACCGCCCGGAAGGAGGCGGAGGCCGAGCGGGAGGCGCTCCAGGAGCAGCTCAACCGGTCCCGGAAGATGGAGGCCCTGGGGCTTCTGGCCGGCGGCGTGGCCCACGACCTCAACAACGTGCTGTCGGGGATCGTCTCCTATCCCGAGCTGATCATGATGGACCTTCCGGAGGACAGCCCCCTCCGCAAGCCTATGGGCATCATCCAGAAATCCGGCGTCAAAGCCGCCGCCATCGTCCAGGATCTGCTCACCCTGGCCCGGCGGGGCGTGGTCCACCGGGAAGTGGTGAACATAAACGACATCGTCTCCGAGTACCTGGCCTCGCCGGAACACGAACAGCTCCGGCAACACCACCCGGCGGTGACGGTGGAAACGGACCTCCAGCCCGATCTCGCCAACATCCAGGGCTCGTCGGTCCACCTCAAAAAAACCGTGATGAACCTGGTTTCCAACGCCGCCGAGGCCCATCCGGGCGCGGGCGTCGTCCGGATTACGACCCGGAACCGCCGGGTGGACCGCCCCATCGAGGGGTGTGACGCGGCCCGGACCGGGGAGTTCGTCGCGCTCCAGGTGGCGGACGAGGGCACGGGCATCTCCGAGGAGGATTTCAAGCGGATCTTCGAGCCTTTCTACACCAAAAAGGTCATGGGCCGCAGCGGCACCGGCCTGGGCATGGCGGTGGTGTGGGGAACGGTGCAGGACCACGACGGCTTCATCCACATCGACAGCGCCGAAAACCGGGCTACGACCATCGCCGTCTATCTGCCGCCCACCGGCGATGACCTCGCCCCGGCGTGCGACCCGTCGGATCTCGAAACCTGCCGGGGGGCGGGCGAGTCGATTCTGGTGGTGGACGACGTGGCCGAGCAGCGGGAGATCGCCGCCGGCATGCTGGAAAAACTGGGCTACCGCGTCCATTCGGTTCCCAGCGGCGAGGCGGCCGCGGCCTATTTGTCGGAACACCAAGTCGATCTGGTGGTGCTCGACATGATCATGGACCCGGGCATGGACGGCCTGGAGACCTACCGCCGGATCATCCGGCGCCGCCCCGGACAAAAGGCGGTGATCGCCAGCGGATTCGCCGAAACCGACAGCGTCCGGGAGGCCCAGCGCCTGGGCGCCGGCCGGTACATCAAAAAACCCTATTCCATGGAGGAGTTGGGGAAGGCGGTTAAGGGGGAGTTGGCGGGGGCGTAAGGGGGGAGTTGCGGGTTGGCGGGTTGCGGGTTGGCGGGTTGCGGGTTGCGGGTTTCTGGAATTAACATGCCACTGTTAATGGGTGTACGATTTGATTTCAAATAAAATCGAGCAGCCCCGCCGCCTCGGGTTGAAACCCCAGGCTGAACCCGTAAAACCGGCTGAAAGCCGGTTATGGCTGTCGTGGGCATAGTTGGCGGTTTGCAATCCGAACCGGCTTTTAGCCCAATACCCGTGAACGAGTTCTCCGTAAAACAGCCTTCCAGGCTGTTCTTCGGGTAAGGCGATTTTCTGGAATCAAAATACCTTTGATTCCAATGGATGATCGATTCCATTCTGAA
>JAABTM010000376.1 GCA_011389855.1 Desulfobacteraceae bacterium | reverse complement strand
TTCCAGAAAATCGCCTTACCCGGAGAACAGTCAAAGCATTGGGAACATGGAAAACGATAGGGCTTCTGCCATGTTGCTGTTTGTTATTTGCTCTCGATAATCGCATGACACTTCTCACACCGATACTTCACGCCGCCCGAAGGTTCGGCCGGAACTTCTTCAAAATCATATCGTCGAACGCCGCTCTCCTCATAGCATTCCGGGCAATAGCCGCCGGCCAGTTCATCGGCCTTGATGGTCAGGTTGCAATGCCGGCAACGGCGCCGGCTTTCGTTTTCCGTGATCAGGACGAGTTTGCTGTGGTCGCATATTGTCATGGGGTCGTCGCTTTTTATTCTGTCGCTGTTCTGTGTGTTTATTCCGACGGGCTGACCTTGCCGCGCAAAGATTTGGTCCGGCCCCGCTTTGTTTTCCTATCCAGCCGCTTTTTCTCCGAGGATCGGCTCGGCTTGGTGGCCTTCCGCTTTTTGGGGATCTTCGACACGCTCCGGATCAGTTCCCGCAGCCGTTCCAGGGCTTCCTCCCGGTTGGCTTCCTGGCTCCGCTCCGCCTGGGCCTTGATGACTACCACGCCGTCCTTGGTGATCCGCCCGTCGTTGAGTTTCAGCAGGCGGCTTTTGTAAAACGGCGGCAGGGAGGACGACGGGATGTCGAACCGCAGGTGGATGGCCGTGGCCACCTTGTTGACGTTCTGTCCGCCGGCCCCCTGGGACCGGACCGCGGTCATTTCGATCTCGTTGTCGGGGACGGCGACGTTGTTGGATATTCTCAGCATTGCAAACCGTTCGTTTTTATGTCCATTCCGGCGGCGTTTGATTTTCCGGTCTTCCTGCGCTAAAATAGTGAAGGTTCGTTTCCGATGGCGGATCGCGCCATTCGCCATCGGATTTAGGATAATACTAGTCCCCGGCGGGGTGCAATGGAAAAAAACGAAGATAACCCATGAGCCTTAACTACGAAGAACTCGACTACCGGCGGACCCGCTTCGGCGACCTGATCCTCCGGCGGCGGCGCGCGATCTCCATGGGCGGCGCTGATGTTTACGAAGTGAAGCTGGACGGCCGGTTCCTCATGTCCAGCATCGTCAACGACTCGGAGAACGCCCTGGCCGACCTCGCATTGGCGGCCGCGCCCCGGGAAGAACTGGACGTGGACGTGGTCGTGGGCGGGCTGGGGCTGGGCTATACCGCCAGGGCGGCGCTGGACCATCCTTCGGTGCGGTCGGTTCTGGTCGTCGAATACCTGGAACCGGTCATCGACTGGCATCGGCGGGGCCTTGTTCCCTTGGGCTCTGAGTTGACGGGGGATTCCCGGTGCCGGATGGTCCAGGGCGATTTTTTCGGCATGCTCGACGGCGACGGGTTCGATCCCGAAAACCCGGGACGGCGCTTCCACGCCGTTCTGGTGGACATCGACCATTCCCCCCGCAGCCTTCTCCATGACAGCCATGGCCCGTTCTACACGGCCGACGGCCTGCGGCGGATTATCCCGCGCCTCCATCCCGGCGGCGTATTCGCCCTCTGGTCCGCCGATCCGCCGGACGAGGGATTCCGTCAACGTCTAAGCGCCGTGTTCACCGAAGCGAAGGCCCATCCCGTCGCGTATTATCATCCCCTGCTGGATTGTGAAGACACCAATACGATCTACGTCGCGAGGATATAAGGGATAGTGCGAATTCAATATCCATAACCCCATTCGGACTGTTTGGAGGCCCCCAATGTCGCACCATCACGATCATGACCAAGGCAATTCCCACGCCCCGGCGGACTACACCTGGGCGTTCGCCATCGGCGTGCTGCTGAATGTCGGTTTCGTGGTCGCCGAAGTCGTTTACGGCATTTTGGCGGACTCCATGGCCCTCATCGCGGACGCCGGGCACAACCTGAGCGATGTCCTCGGTCTCCTGCTGGCCTGGGGCGCCACCTATCTGGGGACCAAGGAACCGACCCTGAAACGGACCTACGGCCTGAAAAGCACCTCCATCATGGCGGCGCTCTTCAACGCCATCATCCTGCTGGTGGCCATTGGGGGCATCATCACCGAATCGATTCGCCGGTTCGCCAATCCGACGGATGTGGCCGGAATGACCGTCATCGTGGTGGCGGCCGTCGGCGTGGTCATCAATACCGCGACGGCCCTGCTCTTCATGTCGGGCCGAAAGGGGGATCTGAACATCCGGGGCGCGTTTATCCACATGGCGGCGGACGCCGGCGTCTCCCTGGGCGTCGTCATCGCGGGCGCCGGCATCCTGTTCACGGGATGGCTCTGGATCGACCCGGTGGTGAGTCTGCTCATCGCCGCCGTCATCCTGCTGGGGACCTGGGGACTGCTGGTGGAATCCGCCAACCTGGCGCTCCATGCGGTCCCCTCCCATATCGACGTCCGGGACGTCCAGGAGCACCTCTCACGGCTGTCGGGGGTCGAGGCCGTTCACGATCTCCACATCTGGGCCATGTCCACCACCGAAACCGCCCTTACCGCCCATCTGGTCCGGTCGGACGCCGACCGTCACAACGACGACGACCTCATCTCACAGGTGACCCGGGATCTCCAGGAGCAATTCAACATCGCCCATGTGACCCTACAGTTGGAAAGCCGGTTCGTTTCCATGGAATGCGGCGCGAGCTGCCGGCCGGGCGGGAGGGCCTGCGATGCCGGCGACGATGGTGGGTAGAGCGGATTGAGGGGTTTTTTATCGAAAAATACAGGGATGACCCCATGGGAATTCCCGTCCGGTCTGCTATAGTGGACGGTGTTTTCTAAGGAATATCAACCCGCAAAGTGAAAGGAGAAAGATCGATGTCCGACAGTGTTTACAAAGTGATCGAACTGGTAGGATCGAGCCCGGAATCCTGGGAACAGGCCGCGCGGAACGCGGTGGAAAAAGCCGGAGAATCCCTGAAAAACCTCCGGATCGCCGAAATCAACAAACTGGACATGCGCGTCGAAAACAACAAGGTGGCCGCCTTCCGGGCGCGGGTGAACCTTTCCTTCAAGTATGGAGAGTAATGACGCCTGCTAACCTGACGGGATGAAACAGAAAGCCCCGGTCCTTGCGGCCGGGGCTTTTTTACGGCCGACGGAACCGATTCCCGTTCAAAAATTGCCTTTGCTTTTCAGGGGAGATGGTGCATAATGGGGCGAATAGTCCACTGGGAAAAGGAAAAGCATCGACGCCGGAATAACTTAATTGGGGGCGCTACAGGAAAATGGCACTGAAATCAACGCGTATTGCGATAATCGTTTTGGCGGTTTCGGTCATCGGGTTGACCGGATGGTTTATGTACCGCTACGCATCGGACCGGCCGGACCCGGACGTCATCGCCCGGGTCGGCTCCAGGGAAATCCGCGTCAAACGGTTCCAGGAGGAAGCCCTTCGGCGCGGGGGGCTCCGGTCGGAGGGCCTGGACCGGGAGGCCCTGCTCGAGGAGATGATCAACTATGAAGTCCTGCTGGTCCAGGCCCTGGAAGCAGGGCTGGATCAGGATCCGGAGGTGAGACGCGCCTACCACAATCTCCTGGTGGGCAAACTCCGCACGCAAGCGCTTCAACCGCGCATCGAAGCGGTCGAGGTCTCCGATGAAGAGCTGAAGGGCTACTATCAATCGCATATCGATGCGTACACCCGGCCCGCCCGGATTCGCCTGGCCATTCTCCACCTTGAAACCCACCCCACCATGAGCGACGAAAAACGGGAGGCGATCCGGGCCCGTCTGTCCGATGCCCGAAAAAAGGCCGAAGAGATGCCGCCGGAGGTGCGGGGCTTCGGGCCGCTGGCCATCGAATATTCAGAGGATCAGGCCAGCCGCTATAAAGGCGGGGATATCGGATGGCTGGCCGAGGGACGCGACTACCGCTGGCCGGCGCCGGTGGTCTCGGCCGGTTTTGCCCTGGATCAGAGCGGCGAGGTGAGCGACGTCATCGAGTCGGACGGGGGGGTCTACCTGGTTAAACTGCTGGACCGCCGTCCCGCCGAAACGGCCGCCTTGGACAAAGTGGCGCCCCGCATCCGGCACAAACTCCTGCTGGAGAAGCGCCGGGAGGTCGAAAATGCCTTTATGGCGGAAAAGCGGGCCGTCACCACCCCCATCAAAATTTACCCGGAGGCGCTGGCCTCGATACCGGCGCCGTCTTCGGAAAAAGAGGAATTGCAGCCGCCGTCGCTTCCTTAAATCTCTTTCACGGGGGTCTGGTTCCGGCCCGGACAATCGGGTTCATGACGACGGCGTCCAGAAGCCGGGCCGTCACCCGCGGACTCAAAACCGTGCCGCCCCCGGCGACGGTCCGGATCGCGTCGAGGAATCGGGCGGGCTCGGCTTCAATGTCCATATGGCCGCGGACGGCCGCCAGATGAAAAAGGGAAAGACCCGTAAAAAAAGTCCCCCCGGCATTCGGGTAAAAAGTACCGAATTCCGGGGGGACTTTCGTCTTCAAAAAGAGGGGAGACGGGTTACCCGGCGTCGTCCAGGGAAGCCCATCCCCGCCTGAGCGCCTCCAGGGCGGCCTGGGTCCGGTTGTTGACGGAAAGTTTCTGGTAGATCTCCGAGAGGCGGTTGGTGACGGTCCGCTGGGAAATGTTGAGATCCC
>JAABTM010000375.1 GCA_011389855.1 Desulfobacteraceae bacterium | reverse complement strand
TGGGGGGCTGCCACGGGTCTTCCAGAATGCCGCCTTCGTAGCTGATGTGGAGCAGGTTCCGGTCGGTGCTGTAGGGCTTTTTCCGGGTCGAGATGACTTCGATGCCGTGTTTATCCGCAAAGGCCATGAGGGCGGTCCGGGAATTGAGATCCCACTCCCGCCAGGGCGCGATGATCTTGATGGCCGGGTCGATGCCCAGGTAGGCGAGTTCGAACCGGACCTGATCGTTGCCCTTGCCGGTGGCGCCGTGGCTCACCGCGTCGGCCCCTTCCATTTGGGCGATTTCCATCTGGCGTTTGGCGATCAGGGGACGGGCCAGGGAGGTTCCCAGCAGATACTGCCCTTCGTAGATGGCGTTGGCCCGGAACGCCGGAAAGACGAAGTCCCGGACGAATTCCTCTCTCAGATCGTCGATGTAGACCTTGACCGCCCCGGTGTCGAGGGCCTTCTCCTCTACCGTGTCCAGCTCCTCTTCCTGGCCGATGTCGGCGGAAAAGGCGACCACCTCGCAGTCGTAGGTTTCGATGAGCCATTTCAGAATTACGGACGTATCCAGGCCGCCCGAATATGCCAGCACTACCTTTTTCACTTTGTCAGACAACGATCACTCCTTAATATCCCATCCAGGCAGTCGATCAACCCGTCGATTTGCGCCTTTCCGATGGTCAGGGGCGGGGCGAACCGCAGAATCCGACCCTGGATGCAGTTGATTAAAAATCCCTCGGCCATGGCGGCGGTCACGACCGTATCGCCCTCGGTTTCCAGCTCCATTCCCATCAACAGCCCCATGCCGCGGACATCGAGCACCGTGTCATGGCGGTCTTTAAGCCACGTCAGCCGCTCCTTGAAATAGGCGCCTTTTTCCCGGCATCCGTCGATGAGATTTTCACCCTGCAACGCCGTCAACGTGGCCAGGGCGGCGGCCGACACAATGGGCGTTCCGCCGAAGGTGGAGGCGTGGGCCCCCAATCCGAAGGCCGAGGCCGCCCATTCTTTGGCCAGCATGGCCCCCATGGGCAACCCGTTGGCCAGGGCCTTGGCCAAAGTCATGATGTCGGGGACGATGCCGAAATGCTCGTGGGCGAAAAGTTTGCCGGTGCGGCCGATGCCGGTCTGGATCTCGTCGAAGATGAGCAGGATGCCCGCCTCGTCGCAGATCCGGCGGACCGACGCCAGGTAGTCGGGGTCCGGAACCCGGACGCCCCCCTCGCCCTGGATCGGCTCCAGCAGCACCGCGCAGGTGTCCGGGCCGATGGCGTCCCGAAGGGCCCCGGCGTCGTTGAAGGGGACGAAGTCGAACCCCTTTAGGAGCGGATGGAACCCCTTTCGGATCTTTTCTTGTCCCGTGGCCGACAGCGTAGCCATGGTCCGGCCGTGGAACGAGCCCTCGGCCGCGATGATCCGGTACCGGTCCTGGCCCTTTTCGTAGAAAAACCGACGGGCCAGCTTGATGGCCGCCTCGTTGGCCTCGGCGCCGCTGTTGCAGAAAAAGACCCGGTCCGCGAAGCTGTGTTCCGTCAGCCACCCGGCCAGCTCCGTCTGGGGCAGCGTATAATAGAGGTTGGAGACGTGAAGGAGGGTTTGGGCCTGTTCGGTCACCGCCGCGGTCACTTTGGGGTGGCAGTGGCCGAGGTTGCAGACGGCGATGCCCGCCAGAAAATCGGTGTAGGTCTTGCCCGCCGCATCCGTCAGGGTGCAGCCTTCGCCCCGCACCAGGGCGATGGGGAACCGTTTGTAGGTGGCCGCGATGGTCGCATCGGCCCGGGCCATGATGTCGGGGGTGTCGGGGATATCCGGGGTCATACCGTCACTTCCGTGCCGATGCCTTTGTCCGTGAACAGCTCCAGCAACAGGGCATGGCGTTTCTTTCCGTTGATGATATGGGTTTTGCCGACCCCCTGTTGGAGGGCCGACAGGGCGTGTTCCAGCTTGGGGATCATGCCGCCCGAGACCGATCCGTCGGTGATCATCCGGCCGATCCGGTCGGCGTCGATGGAGGAGATGAGCGTTCCTTCCGGGTCGGACACCCCATCCACGTCGGTGAGCAGGATGAGCCGGCCGGCCGACAGGGCGCCGGCGATGCTGGCCGCCACCAGATCCGCATTGATGTTGTAGGTCTCGCCGGCCTCCCCAACCCCTACCGGGGCGATGACGGGGATGAACCCCCGGGCGGTCAGGGTGTCGATGATGTCCGGATTCACCTGGGTCACCTCCCCCACCATGCCGGGGTCGATGATCTCCGGAGGCGCGTTTTCGTCCGCCTGGTGGACGATGCGCAGCTTCCGGGCCCGGATGAGATCCCCGTCCTTGCCGCTGAGGCCCACGGCCTTGCCGCCCTGGCGGTTGATCCGGGTCACGATGGCCTTGTTGACCTTGCCCCCGAGGACCATCTCCACCACGTCCATGGTCTCCTGGTCGGTCATCCGCATGCCCCTAACGAACCGGGGCCGGATGCCCATCCGATCCATGACCTGGCTGATCTGGGGGCCGCCGCCGTGGACCACCACCGGGTTGATGCCGATGAACTTGAGCAGGACGATGTCCTCGGCGAAGGCCGTCTTCAGCTCCTCGTCCACCATGGCGTGGCCCCCGTACTTGATGACGATGGTCATGCCGTAAAACCGGCGGATGTACGGCAGGGCCTCGATGAGAATGTCGGCGATGTTGTTCATTTTTTTAAAGAATATAGCGACTCAAATCCTCGTCGCTTTTGATCTCTTCTAGTTTGTCGTTGACGTAGGCCGGGTCGATGACCACGCGTTTTTCGACGTCGTCGGGGGCGTCGAAGAGGATGTCTTCCAGGAGGTGCTCCATCAGGGTGTGGAGCCGCCGGGCGCCGATGTTCTCCGTGAGGTTGTTGACCTCCTCGGCGATGGCCGAGAGCCGGATGACGGCCTCGTCTTCGAAGACCACCTCCACTCCTTCGGTGCGCAGCAGGGCGATGTACTGGAGAACCAGGGCGTTTTTGGGCTCGGTCAGGATCCGGTAGAATTCCGCCTGTCCCAGGGAGTCGAGTTCCACCCGGATGGGGAACCGCCCCTGGAGTTCGGGGATCAGGTCGGAGGGTTTGACGGTGTGAAAGGCCCCGGATGCGATGAAAAGGATGTGGTCGCTCCGGACCGGGCCGTATTTGGTGGTGACGGTGGAGCCCTCCACCAGGGGCAGCAGATCCCGCTGGACCCCTTCCCGGGATACGTCGGGCCCGGTTCCCCCGCCCTCTTTTCCGGCGATCTTGTCGATCTCGTCGAGGAAAATAATGCCCGACTGCTCCACCTTGCGGATCGCTTCCTGGACTACCTTCTCCATATCCACCAGGTTCTGGGCCTCTTCCTGGGCCAGGAGCTTTACAGCCTCCCTGACCTTCATCTTCCGCCGTTTGGAGGATTTGGGCATGAGGTTGGAGAACATATCCTTGAAATTGAGCCCCATCTCCTCCATGCCCACATTGGAGAAGATCTCCACCATGGGCATCGATTTGTCGGCGACATCGACATCCACATACCGGTCGTCGAGCTTGCCGGCCCGGAGCATCCGCCGGAGCTTTTCCCGGGTGCCGGAGGTTCCGGAGTCGCCCCCTTCGGTCACCAGCTCGAAATTCGGTTCCTGGCCGCCCTCCCCTTCTTCCCGGGACGCGGCCTTGGGCTTGGGCAGCAGCATATCCAGGATGCGCTCTTCGGCGATGCGGGCCGCCTTCTCCCGCACCGCCTCCTGTTCGCGGACTTTCAGGTCGTTGACCGTCAACTCCACCAGATCCCGGACCATGGACTCTACATCGCGGCCCACGTAGCCGACTTCGGTGAACTTGGACGCCTCCACCTTGGAAAAAGGGGAATCGGTCAGCCGGGACAACCGCCGGGCGATTTCGGTTTTGCCCACGCCGGTGGGGCCGATGAGGATGATGTTCTTGGGCGCGATTTCGTCCCGGAGATCCTCGTCAACCTGACGCCGCCGCCACCGGTTCCGAAGAGCGATGGCCACGCTCCGTTTGGCCTTGTTCTGGCCGATGATGTACTTGTCCAGCTCCCGTACGATTTCCGATGGTTTCAGATCGCTCATCAGCCGCTCTTAAGCTCTTCGACCGTTACGGTCGTGTTGGTGTAAATGCACAACGAGGCCGCGATATCCATGGCTTCGGTCACGATCTCCCGGGGCGGCATTTCGGTGTGCTTCATCAGGGCCATGGCCGCCGCCTGGGCCGCCGGGCCGCCGGACCCGATGGCGATCACCCCTTCGTCGGGCTCGATAACGTCGCCGTTGCCTGAGACCAGGAAGAGACGGGACTCATCCGCCGCGATCATGATGGCCTCCAGCCGGCGGAGATACTTGTCGGTGCGCCAGTCCCGGGCCAGTTCCACGGCGGCGCGGGTGAGGTTGCCGTTGTACCGCTCCAGCTTTCCTTCCAGCTTCTCGGACAGGGTCAGGGCGTCGGCGGTGGCGCCGGCAAACCCGACGATGATCCGGTCGTTGTAAATCTTCCGGACCTTCCGGGCTTTATGCTTGATGACCGTCTTATCCAGCGTCACCTGCCCGTCGCCGCCCACCGCCAGGGCATCGCCCCGCCGCACCGCCAGAATGGTGGTGCCGTGGAATTCGTTCAT
>JAABTM010000093.1 GCA_011389855.1 Desulfobacteraceae bacterium | reverse complement strand
CATTCGGCAAATGCCGATGCTTCATTCCAAGAAACGCAGGTGGCCGGGTGGCGGTCACCCTGTTCTATGTTTTGCGGCTTTAGCATGCCTTCACATTTCCAACCGCCTTTGCTATCCCCTGGATAATTCGTTTCCGAAACAAATTGTTGGAATTCCGCCACCGTCACTTCATATTTCCCCATCCAAAACCCGCTCAACCGCACCGAATGGGGCGGTTTTTCACGGTCGTCGCAATCCCCCGCCCATTCCCCGCCGCACCCCATTTCAAATTCACCGCCCGGCACGCAAACAAACGTCATGCCCGTCGTGGGTTCGGTCCATTCGTCTCCGGCCGTTTCGCACGACGGATACCCGGAAACCGCCGTCGCAACTTTGATGTCTTTTCCCGCCAGAAAGACAACCGCCTTTTCCCCCTGATCGACTCGGAAAGCCCTGGCATCCCGATCCGGATCATCGGGCAAACTCAGACGGTACTGTCTACCGGCATCCAAGGGCGGCGCGCCGATCGACCCGACGGTCCCCCGCCGCTCGACCCGCCACTGGTCTTTTTCCAGGGTCTCCAAAACCGCCGCATTGTCCGCCAGCCCCGGTTCCAGAACCTTCACCTCCCAATTCCGGACCGGCCGGAGCGCCCCATCCAATGTCCACCCCGAAAATGCGAGAAACAACGCCGCCGCCGCGCCGCAAACCGCCCAGTGCCGCCACGACAAAAACGACGGAACGCCCACCGGATTTCCCGGCGTTTTCCTCAGCCATTGCAAGCCGCGCCGGCTCTTCGGCGCCCGCAGCAACGGGATGTTTTCCCCCCGGTTCGGCAACCGGAAATTGTTCAGGCTGTCCCCGAGAAACCTCGCCATGGGGGTTCGCAGCAACTGTCCGAACCGTTTCAAATCCTCATGACGCCCCATCTCCATGCCCACCCGCACCCGAACCGCTTCCCATGAAAGATAGGCCATGCTGCGCTCATCCACCGCCGGCCGCGCTTCCTCGATCCGGTCCAGAACGAACCCCACGACCTTTCGCTGCTCGTCGTCGGCCCGGCGCTGGAGAAACCCCCTTCTCAACGCCGCCTGAACCCCGTCGGCGAACCAGAACCCCGCCTCGGTGCGCGTGGTGTTGGGCAGGGCGTACAGCCAACTCGATGGTTTCCGGCGGCAGCGCCCGGTGGAATTCCCGCCGGATGGCGTCCGCCAGCCCGTCGGGCATGGGTTGCATCACCGCGCAATCCTGGGCCCAGGGCAGGGCGTCGCCCAGGAAATGCTCCACCCAAACGTCTTCCCGGCCTTTCGTCCATTCGGGCAGCCAGGGTTCCGTCGCCTGTTTTTCGGATGTTCGATCCGCCGATCCCCGTTCGGTCAAAAACCGCCCCACCGCCTGGAACAGCCCTTCCCGCGTGGCGGGATGCACCGGAATGTGGTGTCTGACCGCAAGTAGAATGGCGTCGTCCCATAACCGACGATCCCTCGGGTCCATCCACGCCTTCATGGGCCATCTCGCGACCGCTTCCAGGGCGAATGCGTTTCGGGGCCGGTGGAACCCCTTGCCGTCGGTGAAAATCAGCAGAAGGATGCCCTTGCGCCGATCCTCCAGGTCCTCCAGGTAGTGGACCTGCCCGTCCATCGTTTGGAATCGCTCCGGCGTTCCCCGGAACCGCCCATATTGAACCGGAACGCCGTACCGGCCGATCCCGTCCGCCAGTTCCCGGGCGATGGAATTCCACTCCAGGGCCTCGGCGTCGGCGTCTTCCAGGATCAGAAGGGTCCGGATCTGCTTGCGGGTGAAAAACACGCAGGCTGGAATGCCGCCCCGCCGGACCGTGGCCCTGACCGAGGCGGGCACGTCCAGGGTTTTGCCGGGCCGCTCGCTCTGGAAATACCCCATGGCGTCGGCGAGCAACCCGAGAGACGCCTCGTCGAGGCGGGGTTCGGGTTTGCCGCCGATGCGGCCGCGATGGAAAAATTTCCGCCCTTTGTCATCCACCTTCGGCTTTTTGACGAACGGGCCGGAATGCAGCCGCCAGGTGTAGAGAATGCACAGAAGCAAAACGCAGAAAAGAACGGCGGTGAGCGCGATGCGAAGATTCCAATGATGCGGGGGCGGGATCGTCTCGATCCGGACATCATGAACATACGGGACCCGTTTGCCGGCGCGTCCGAAAGTCGCCCCCTTGCCGTCAAGGCGCGCCGTGTCCACGTTGCTTTCCGCGTTATGATCGACCCGGATTTCAGCGCTGAAAGCCCCTTGGGTTTCCGGCGCAAAGGTCACGGCCAGGTCTTTTTCCTCGCCGGGTTGCAGGGAAAACGGCGTATCGGGAAACGCGGCTTCAAATGATTCCCGCCCGGGCGACAGGGCCATGCGGTCAACCATCAGCTCCGCATTCCCCGCATTGGCGATAACAAACCGGATTTCGCGCGAGGTGTTTAACGGCAATGTCCCGAAGTGGAGCGCATCGGGTTGGAGCCGGCAGACGGGAGCGGGGGTTTCCACCGCCACCGGCGGCGGTTCATCCGGTCGGTATTGAAGATAGCCGATAACGCCGCCCGCCAAAACAACCAGCGCAAACACCGCCAGCAGCCACCTCCTGACAAGAACGGGCTTTTCCGGCGGCTCGTCGAACGCCCTCTCTTGTTTCTGCGCCCTTTTTACGACTGCCGGCTTTTTCACCGGCTCTTGGGGCGGTGTCGGCGGCGGAGGGGGCGGCGGCAATTCCAATTCCCTACGCACCCGCTCCAGATCGATCGCCCCCACCCGCCGCTCCAGCCCGGTCTCCGGCGTGAAAAACCCATCGAACCGCCGCCCAATCAACCGCTGCTGATCCTCGTCTCTCGCCAGCAGGGACGTCAGGGTGTTCCTCAGCCTGGGAACCGTCCACGCCCCGCCGGTTTCAAACGCCCGCAAGAGGCGGTCGTAATCCCGCACCGACAGGACAACGCCGTCCTGGGCCAGGGATGCGAAAAACGCCTGGAGGGGGAAATCGTTCATGATCAATTCTGATTAAAACCCAATGATGTCCAGAAAGGGAACCCTATCATCCCAGCCGGCTTCAGCCGGGTTCCGCTCGTAGCCGGGGGATTCATTCCCCGGCGGGTGGGATTCCCCGACGGGACCGATTCCGCTGTTTCCATCTCACTTCGAAAACGTCAACGTAATCGTCCCGCTCATCCCCGCCTTGGCGCTGGCCACCAGGGACACGCCGCCCTCGGCGCTGACCTGGACGGCGAGCTGGACCGTGTTCAAATTGTATTGACCGACCGTTTTGATGTCCTCGAAAATGCCGGTCAGCTTCCCGGTCAGGTCTTTCAGCGACGCCTTGATCTTCTCGACATCGATCTCTTTGATGGCGACGTCCGGGTCCGGCGTCAGGATGCCCAACGTTTCGGATGGGGGTTCGGATGGTTCCGCGAACAGGATGGGAATGGTGCTCATGTCGGCCTCCATTTGGGTTGAAAGCAGGGTCGGGCAGGGTTTTCAATTTGGCTCCATAATGAAGACAAGCACCTGCAAAGTCAAGGGCAATGGCTGGTTCTCGGAAGGGGTAGGATTTTGATCCGATTCATGGTACACAGCGGTCCTAAAGCGAGTGAGCAAAAAGTTGCCATGACCGACGTAAATCCCGATTTTTGCAATCATAAAACCATTACAGGAGCCGCCATGATCAAAGCCAGCAACCTCAACAAAGGCAACATCGTCGACATCAACGGCCAGCCCCACCAGGTCAAGGAGATCGAGGTGCATACGCCCTCGGCCCGGGGCGCCAATACATTATATAAGGTCCGGTTCAACAACATCATCACCGGCCAGAAGCTGGACGGCGCCTACAAAGGCGCCGACGCCTTCGAGGAAATGGAATTGCAGCGGCGGCCGGTGAATTATCTGTACCAGGACGGCCCCCTTCACGTGTTCATGGACACGGACAACTATGAACAATACATGATCTCGGAAGACGCCATCGCGGACAAGCTGGCTTGGCTCACCGACGGCATGGAAGGCGTCACGGCCCTGTTGCTCAACGGCCGGGCCGTGACCATCGACCTGCCCTCCGCCGTCGATCTGGAGATCGTCGAGACCGAACCGGTGGTCAAGGGGGCGTCGGCCACCAACCGGAACAAGCCCGCCGTGCTGGAAAACGGCGTCACCGTGCTGGTGCCCGAATACCTGACGCCGGGGGAGGTCGTCCGGGTCAACACCGAGACGGGCAAGTTCATGTCCCGGGCCAAATCCTGATGCGGCGGGGCCGGGGCGTCGAGGCAAAAACCATTGAGTTGAACACACTCGCCTCGGTCCATATTCGGATGGTTCAATCCACCTTCCGATTTTTTTCCTTGAAAAAACCAATATTTTCTTTTATTGTTCGAGAGCGAATATGGTTTGAACTCTATCGGATTTTGATGGCTGTTTCGGTTAAATGAACAATGTCGATTCCACCACGGGCGGATATGGAAGAAAAAAAAGATAAAATCGTCGTCAAGGATCTGTACAAAATTTTCGGTCCAAAGCCCGAACGGGCCTTCCCGCTTCTTGAACAGGGGAAGACCAAGGAAGAGATCCTCGAAGAGACCGGCCTCACCATCGGCGTGCAAAACGCCAGTTTCAGCGTTCGGGAAGGGGAGATTTTCGTGGTCATGGGGCTGTCCGGTTCGGGCAAATCGACCCTGATCCGGATGCTCAACCGCCTCATCGATCCCACGTCGGGCCAGGTCTTCGTGGACGACCGGGACGTGGCGGCCATGAGCAAGGACGAACTTGTCGCCCTTTTGCGCAAGGACATGAGCATGGTTTTCCAGTCCTTTGCGCTCATGCCCCACATGTCGGTGCTGGAAAACGCCGCCTTCGGGCTGGAGCTGGCCGGGTTTCCACGGGAAGAGCGGGAAAAGCGGGCCATGGAATCCCTGGACCAGGTGGGGCTCAAAGCCTATGCGTCCAGCTATCCGCGGGAGCTGTCCGGCGGCATGCAGCAGCGGGTCGGGCTGGCCCGGGGGCTGGCGGTGGATCCGTCCATCATGCTCATGGACGAAGCCTTCAGCGCCCTGGACCCGCTCATCCGGACCGAGATGCAGGACGAACTCCTCAAGCTCCAGGCCGAACACCGGCGGACCGTGGTGTTCATCTCCCACGACCTGGACGAGGCCATGCGCATCGGCGATCGGATCGCCATCATGGAGGGCGGCCGGATCGTCCAGGTGGGCACGCCGGAGGAGATTCTCAAGGAGCCGGCCGACGACTACGTCCAGGCATTTTTCCGGGGCGTGGATCCCACCAACGTCTTTTCCGCCGGCGACATCGTCCGGGACCAGCAGGTGACCATCATCCGCCACGAAGGGGGCGGTCCCCGGGTCGCCCGGGAACGGCTCATCTCCCAGGACCGGTTCTACGGCTACGTATTGGACGCCAATCGAAAATTTATCGGCGTCGTCTCCGTGGACGGGCTCAAGGAGATCATCAAACGGGACGGCGACGCCGCCGCCATGGACTCCGCTTTTATCCCGGAGGCCCGATCGGTCCACATCGACAGCACCATGCAGGCGATCATCCCCTACCTGACCGGCAGCCCGTGGCCCGTCCCGGTGATCGACGGCGACGGCGTCTACAAGGGGGCGATTTCGAAAAACATCTTTCTGGAGACGCTCTACCGCGTCGACCCGACCGAGGCGGACGAGCCGGCGGCCGATGCGAGTTGATCGGGACGCCGACGGATTCGGCGATAAACGGAGGTATTATGGCTGAGGGTTTTTTCAGTTTCGATGAAGCAATGTATCCCCTGGAAGACTGGATCGAGGTCGTCGTGGAGTGGCTGGTGGCCAATCACCGGTCTGAATTTCAGGCGATGAAATGGCCCGTGGAGAAGATCCTGTGGGGGATCGATCATTTTCTCAACTGGCTCCACCCGTCGGTGGTCATCCTGGGTTTCGTCATCGTGGCCTGGCGGTACGCCGGCGTGAGAACAGCCCTGTTCAGCCTGATCACCTTGATCGTCGTGGGGACTCTGGGGATGTGGAGCGAAACCATGACGACGCTTTCCATGGTCATCAGCGCCGTCTTTTTCTGTACGGTGGTGGGCGTGCCGTTGGGGATCGCCGCGTCCCAAAGCGACAATTTCGCGGCCTGGATCAGGCCCGTCCTCGACGCCATGCAGACCACGCCGGCCTTCGTCTACCTGGTGCCCGTGGTCATGCTCTTTTCCATCGGCACCGTGGCCGGCGTCATCGCCACCATCATCTTCGCCATGCCGCCGATCATCCGGCTCACCAACCTGGGGATCCGACAGGTGCCGATGGAACTGATCGAGGCGACCAAGGCCTTCGGCGGCACCCGGCAACAGACCCTCAGACGGGTCCAGATTCCGCTGGCCATGCCCACCATCATGGCCGGCCTCAACCAGACCATCATGATGTCGCTTTCCATGGTGGTCATCGCGGCGCTCATCGGGGCCGGGGGCCTCGGCGTGCCTGTTTTTCAAGGATTGAACAGCCTGCAAGTCGGACTGGCGGGCGTAGGCGGCCTGAGCATCGTGCTCATGGCCATGGTCCTGGACCGCATCACCCAGTCTTTCGGGAAACCGAAGTCCAAATAAGGGGAGATAGCGGTCCGGTATCTGTCAACACCTTTATGGAGGAGGACCGAATCATGAAAATTCAGAGCAAAACGGCAAAAGTATTGACGATTCTGCTGGCATTGACCCTGTTGGGCGGCGCGGCGTGGGCAGCCGGCCACCTGCCGGGCAAGGGCAAGACCGTTCAGCCGGCCCGGGCCACCTGGACCACCGGATTTTTCCTTGAAGCCCTCTACAGCCGGGCACTGGAGGAACTGGGCTATACGGTTGAAGATCCCAAGGAATTCAGCAACCCGATCTTCTACCAGTCGGTCACCCAGGGCGACGTGGATTTCTGGGCCAACGGGTGGTTCCCGCTCCACAACGCCCAGCTTCCCAAAAACTTCGACGACACGGCCCAAAAGGTCGGCGTCATCGTGAAGGGCGGCGCCGTCCAGGGGTACCTGGTCTCCAAAGAGGCCGTGGAGAAATTCAACATCAAATCCATGGGCGACTTCAAGCGCGATGAAGTGAAGAAGGCCTTCGACGCCAACGGCGACGGCAAGGCCGACCTGGTGGCCTGTCCGCCCGGATGGGGCTGCGAAAAGGTGATCACCCATCACATGGATGTTTACGACATGGACGACCACGTCAACGCCATCAAGGCCGGATATTCCGCCAGCATGGCCGACGCCGTGGCCCGTTCCCGGAACGGCGAGTACGTTTTCTTCTACACCTGGACCCCCAACTGGACCGTCAACGAATTCAAGCCCGGCAGGGACGTGATGTGGATCAACGTGCCGGAAATCATCCCCTCCGAAGGCCAGGAGGGCTTGGAAGACGGCATGGTCGCCTCCGGCATCCCCGGCGCCGTGACCGACCCCATCAAGATGGGCTTCGTGGCCAACGACATCGTGGTGGTGGCCAACAAGAAGTTCCTGAAGGAAAACCCCGCCGCGGTCAAGCTGTTCGAGCTGATGTCCGTGCCCCTGGCCGACATCGCGGCCCAGAACCAGAAGATGTTCGAGGGCGAAGACAAGCAGAAAGACATCGAGCGCCACGTGGACGAATGGATCGAGGCCCATCAGGCCCAATGGGATGGATGGATCAAGGAGGCCGCGGCCGTCAAGTAGTTCTTTCCCTTTTTTCATTCAGCGTTAAAAAAAAGAGGCCGGTTTCGGCCTCTTTTTTTTATGGGGTTTGGGATTTGGCTTGAGATTGAGAGCGGCGGCGCGTAGGATATGAGACGTAAAGAAATCGCCGCTTGGAGATCGCGATAAAGGAGACCGCTTATGAAAATAAAGGAACTCATTGAGGACATGACCGGTATTGAGACTCACTTGAGCCGGTTTGAGAAGCGATTCGGGGTCAAGTCCGAGGACTTTTTCAAGGCCATGAACGCCGGCGAACTCGAAGAGTTCGATGCCTTGGACGAATACCGGATGGACTTCATTGAATGGTTGTCGCTTTATAAGTCATGGATGAGCTTAAATGAAAGCTATCGGCAGCTGAGCGCTCGTCAGCCCATCGCCGTTCAGATTAGGCGAATTTCGAAAATGAAGGTCCCAATAAAAATCCGACACCTTGGCCGCCCCGCCTTGGGTTGAAACCCCAGGCTCAATCATCCAAAACCGGCTGAAAGCCGGTTCGGATTGCAAACCGCCAACTATGCCCACGACAGCCATAACCGGCTTTCAGCCGGTTTTACGGGTTCAGCCTGGGGTTTCAACCCGAGGCGGCGGGGCTGCTCGATTGTATTTGAAATCAAATCGAACACCCATTAACAGTGGTATGTTAATTCCAGAAAACCGCCTTAAAATCTCGGCGGTGGCATAGAATGCCCAACCCGTATCAATCGCCACCGCATTCCAGCACCGGATTTAACATTCACGGCGCCCAACCTCCCGTACATTATCGAAGAGATCATCTCCGGGTAACTCAGGCGGCCCTCACCCCCACCGGTTCCAGCCCAACGGGCGCCTCTCCGGCGTCGATCGGCCGCGCGTGTTTCTTTCGCGCGGCTTCATTTTGCTCATAAAAACAGCGCGGCTCCAGCGTCATCCCCGCTTCCAGCCGCTGTTCTTCCTTTCTCAGGGAATGCAGCAGATAGCGGCCGATCACGGGCGCGACCAGGCGGGTTTTGAGCCCGAAGGCGGCGTAGAGGTCCGAGAGGAGGCGTTTCATTTTGTCGTGTATGGCTTCGTTTCCTTTATAATGGGCCTTCATGGCCCAGACCGCGCCGGCGTAGGTGGTTTTCAGGGGCGCGACTTCCCGTTCGTATCGGCGTCGGACCCGGGGGTCGGGGTGGGACCGGTGTTTGAGGTAGCCGGAAAGCGTCACGCGGATGAGCCGGGCCAGGCTGGGGCCGTTGACCTCGAAATCTTTTCTGAAGGCGTCCAGGAGAAATTCGCCTTCCTCACCGTTTTTGATGGCCGGGTGGCGGTAGTTGAACCGGTACTGACCGTGGGCGTCGGCCTCGGGAAAGTCCGGGATCAGCGTCCCGGCCCTCTTGTGGCTTTCGTACAACGGCGTTCCGGGGTTGGGGGTGTAGAGCATGAACTGATGGAAAACGGTGTTGTGGGCCGCGGCGTAATCGATGGCGGCGCCGATGGTTTCCGGCGTGTGGGTTTCGAGGCCGATGATGGACGATCCCAGCGCCTTGATGCCGTTTGACTGGAGGGTTCCGACGAGATCGAAGGTGTCCACGTCTTTGAGTTTCCGGTAATCGCTGCTTTCGCCCTCCAGCCCCATCCAGACCCAGGAAACGCCCAGGCCGATGAGTTGGTCAACCGTGTAGGATTTGAGGACCCGCGCGGAACTGAACACATAGAGGGACCAGGACTTGTCGTGATCCGCCATGAGGTCCAGCAGCCGGAGGGCCCGCTTCCGGTGGAGAAGGAAATTTTCGTCCAGGACGAAAAAGGAACTGACCCCGAGGTCCGTTTCCAGGTCGGTCATGACCCGGAACAGGTCGTCGCCGGTTTCGTAAAAATTGACGAAATTTCCCTTGCCGCCGAAAAGGGCGGACGTGGAGCAGAAATTGCACCCCACCGGACAGCCCACCGACGGGATGAGAATGCCCGCGGTGTTTTTGGCGTTGGAGCTTTCGGCGTGACCCATGATCCGCATGTCGAAGCCCGACAGGGACCGGGGATGGCGGACCTGCGCGGCGTCGTCCTCTTTGAGATACCGGCGGAACCAGGCCACGCCGTCGCCCTTGACGATGTGGTCGGCGTCGATCCGGTTTTCGATGTCCGGGGCGTTGGCCACATGCCCGCCCACCACGATGGCGCAGTTCGGGGCGTGTTCCCGGATCAGCTCGCACATCTTCTTTACTTTCCCGGTATTGGGGATGATGGCGCTGATGCCGACGATATCGTAACGGTTATCCCGGATTTCCGAGATGAACCGGTCCATGTCGGGAAAATCCAGCAGCGTGCAGGGGGCGTTCAGGTTGGCCTGGATGAACATGAGGCCGAAGGAGCGGTGGAACATCCGCGGGGAGAAGGGGCCTTGGACGCGGGTGACCTGGTTGTGGTACAGTTCCATGGGGTTGATGGCCCGGCCGCCGAATTCGTCGTCCTGGGCGTAGGGGCCGAAGACGCTGGTCAGGAGCACCCTGGCGCGTTCGCCGGATGGGTGGACGGGTTGGACGGCGTGGACGGCGTGGATCGGTTGGGTTGTATTGAAGTACATGATGGATTCCTTTGCTGTGTCTGCATTGATATATGCCCTATCATAACACGGGTGGATGAGTAAAAAACCTCTATATCCGGTATTTTACAATAGTTTTACAATCGAATGGCCATTGAGTTTTCCCTGAAAATGGGGTAAAGTCGGTTTATGAGGCAATCCCGCTGGTTTTTTCATCCCGTGCTGGTTTTTATCGGGTCCATCCTGGCCCTGATGGCTTCCCTCTTTCTGTACATCTACTGGTACATCGAAATCAGCAGCGGTCTGAAACGGCTCATGGAGCGGTTCGACCTGGACGCCCAACAGGTGCTAACGGCGGAGACCTGGATGGTGATCCTGGTGCTCTCGACCCTGGTGGGGATTATCCTCCTGGGCATCTTCATTATTTTCGTCTACAACCTGAAAACCGTCCGGCTCTACCGGCTCCAGAACAATTTTATCAACAATTTCACCCACGAACTCAAAACACCGGTGACCTCGTTGCGGCTTTACCTGGAAACCTTCCAGAAGCATTCGCTGCCCCGGGAAAGCCAGTTGAAGTACATCGACTACATGATCCAGGACGCCGTCCGGCTCAACACCACCATCAACAGCATCCTGGACCTGGCGCGGATCGAGAGCGGAAGCTATGCGGGGAATTTTGTCATGAAGGATCTCCGGGACGCGATGACGGAATTTCTGGACCGCAACGCCCACCTGATCGAGAACTGCCGGATCGATACGGACTTTCCCAAAGACCAGGCATTTTTATACCGGATCGATCCGGTGATGTTCGACATGATGATCCTCAATCTGGTCACCAACGCCGCGAAATACAATAAATCCGATTGGCCGACGCTCTCCGTTCGCCTGACGTCCCGGCGGGGGCGGATTTTTCTGTCCTTCGAGGACAACGGCATCGGCATCGAGAAACGGGAGTGCCGGCGAATTTTCCGGAAATTCTACCAGGTGGGCCAGTCCGACGACATGACGGCCAGGGGAAGCGGCATCGGGCTTTACCTGTGCCAGTACATCGCCCGGCTCCATGGCGGTCGTTTGACCGCCCAGAGCGAAGGGCTCGGAAAGGGGAGCCGCTTCACCCTGTCGCTGCCGGACAAGAATGTTTTGGGATAGCGGAAAAAGAGGACGCCATGACCGAAAGCAGCCATGCCGGGAAACGGATTTTGATTGTCGAGGATGAACGCCACATCGCCGAGGGGCTCCAGCTCAACCTCTCCCTCCAGGGATACGCGGTCGAGATCGCCGGGAACGGGACCGCGGCCCTGGAAAAATGGCGCGGGTGGGGGCCGGACCTGATTGTGCTGGACATCATGCTGCCGGGCGTGGACGGGATTTCGGTGCTCCGGGAGATCCGGTCGGAGGACGAAAAACTGCCGGTTCTCATCCTGTCGGCCAGGAATACGGCGGAAGACCGGGTGCGGGGGCTGACCCACGGCGTGGACGATTACATGGTCAAGCCCTTCGTTCTGGAGGAACTCCTCCTGCGGGTGGAGCGGCTGCTGACCCGGTCGGCATGGGGCGACCCCGGCGGGGCGGCGGACGAAAAGGGCGACGCGGCGGACCCCATCCTGGTCTTCGGCGGGAACCGGGTCGATCTGGAAACAGGCGAAACGGACTGCGCGGCGGGGACGATCCGGTTGACGGAGCAGGAGTTGAAACTGCTGACCGTGTTCGCGGAAAATCCCGGCAAACCGCTGCCGCGAAAGCTGCTCCTGGAGGCGGGGTGGGGCTATTCCCGGTTCACGTCCACCCGGACCGTGGACAATTTCATCGTCCGGCTGCGGAAATACTTCGAAGCCGATCCCCGGTCGCCCCGGCACTTCATCAGCATCCGGTCCAAGGGGTATCTGTTCGACGCCGAAGGGGGCGAACAGATCGGGACGGGGTCGGGGCGCTAGGGATCGGGGGTCGAACCGTTTAGGTGATTTTCGAAAATGAAGGTCCCAATAAAAGTCCAGCGCCCTGGCCGCGCCGCCTTGGGTTGAAACCCCAGGCTCAATCATCCAAAACCGGCTAAAAGCCGGTTCAAATTGCAAACCGCCATCTATCCCGCCACGGCCATAACCGGCTTTCAGCCGGTTTCATGGGTTCAGCCTGGGGTTTCAACCCAAGGCGGCGAGGACGGTCAACTTGAATTAGAATTCAGAATGGAATCGATCATCCATTGGAATCAAAGGTATTTTGATTCCAGAAAATCGCCTTAGTAAATTGCTGGAATCAATATACCAAATTTACTCCCGCGCGGCCGGTGGCGAGCGGTTCCGTTGAATTCGCCTCGTTGGGATATTCATTTCCGTAATTCGCCTTACGTCAATGCGGGCAGCAACACCCGAAACACCGATCCCCGGCCCGGTTCGCTGTCCACCCGGATGTAGCCCCGGTGTCCCCGGACGATGCCCAGGGCCGCGGCCAGTCCCAGGCCCCGGCCCTGGAATTTGGTGGTGAAAAAGGGCTCGAAGATCCGTTTTTTGGTGTCGGGACCCATGCCGGGGCCGTCGTCCGTCACGTCGATGACCACAAAGGGTGCCGGCTCGAGCGGCGCCTCGGAGGATATGAAAATATCAAGAATAGTTTCAGATAGATATTCTCGGTCGCAGGTTCGGACGCTTGTGGCGATGGCGATGGCGCCGCCGCCGTCTTGTTCGCAGGCTTCGGCGGCGTTGACCACCAGGTTCGTGAGGAGCTGCGATAGCTGGCGGCTTTCGCCTTTCACGGGCGGGAGGTCCGGGGCCAGATCCAGGGCGAGCCGGGCCTTTCCGGAGACGGCGATTTGCAGTTCCTGGACGTTTTCCCGGATGAGGTCGCCGATGTCCATGGGCGACAGGGCGAACTGACTGTTGCCGGAATAGGCCAGCATCTGGCGGACGAGATGAACGGCGCGCTGGGCCGCCTTTTCAGATTCTTCAAGAAAAAGATGGGCTTTGGAATGATCCGGTATATCTTCTCTGGCCATATCGAGATTGCCCAATACCACGTACAGGAGGTTGTTGAAGTCGTGGGCGATCCCGCCGGCCAGGATGCCGAGGCTCTCCAGGCGCCGGGCCGTCTGGAGGTCGCGCTCCATCTCCAACGTTTTCTTTTCGGCGCGTTTGCGCTCCGTGATGTCCTGAAAAGTGCCGTGGATGCGAACCGGACGGCCGCTTTGGTCGCACTCGATCTCGCCAACGGCATGGGCATAGCGGACTTCTCCATTCAAATGCAGATAACGGTATTCGATTTCATAGGGCTGGCCTATGCGAATGCAGTCCTCAATGGCCTTGACGACACGGTCCAGATCTTCGGGATGAACATGTTTTTTAAAGAGATCGTAATCGCCTGTTGATTCACCGGTCGCATACCCGAACAGGCGATACTGGTTTTCGGACCAGTTGCTTTTGCCGGTGGTCAAATCCTGCTCCCAGTTTCCCAAGCCGGCCAAAACCTGGGCTTCGTTCAGACGGCGTTCGCTTTTCTCCAGGGAAGCCGCCATTTTTTTGGTCTCTTTTATTTTCGCTTCGAGGTGGGTGGTGCAGGCGGAGAGTTCTGTTTTCTGACGATGGATGGTGACATGGGCCATGACCCGGGCCAGGACTTCCTCCCGCTGGAAGGGTTTGGCGACGTAATCCACGCCGCCCGCCTCGAACCCCTGGAGAATGTTCTCCTGTTCGGCCAGGGCGGAGATGAAGATCACCGGGATGTCGGCGGTCGCCGGCGTCGATTTGAGCCGCCGGCAGGTTTCGTAGCCGTCCATTTCCGTCATGACGATGTCCAGAAGGATGAGGTCGGGCCGCCCAAGCTCGGCGCTTTCGAGGCATTGGGCGCCGTCTTTCGCCAGCAGAACCTGGAACCCGGCGTTTTCGAGGAGACTGTTCAGCACCTTCAAATTTTGGGGGTCGTCGTCCACGATCAGGACCGTGCCCTCTATCCGCTCGTCTTTGCACATTTTTCACCTCCCATGAACCTTTCGATGAATTTTCTGATGGCTGTTACATCGCATTCCGCCGCGTACTGTTCGAGGGTCCGGCGGAAAGCCTCCGTTTGGGGATCGGTTTCGCGCATCTTCGCCGCATAATCGACAATGGCGGACAGATCTCCGATCCGCGACAAGGCATGGAGGGCCGCGATGTCCGTTGCCGGCGGGGGAAGGATGGGCCCGATCGGTTCCGCATGGCCGCTTTCGGTTTCATTTTCCGCGGGATGAGTTCCTTCCACGGCATCTTCGGCCCGTTTTCCGTCCAGATCGACCAGCGGGATTTGAAACCGGAAAACGCTGCCCCGTCCGACCGTGCTGTCCACCGTGATCCGGCCGCCCATCAACTTTACCAGGTTCTGGCTGATGGTCAATCCAAGACCGGTCCCCTCGGTTTTGTTGGCGATGGGCGCCAACTGTTGAAACGCGCCGAATACCGCGGTTATTTTGTTTTCCGGTATCCCCACGCCGGTGTCGGACACCGAGAAGGCGATCCGGTCGTCCGCGGGGCGGGCGCGAAGGGTTACGCTTCCTTTTTTGGTGAATTTGACGGCGTTGGAAAGCAGGTTCAACAGCACCTGCCGGAGCCGTTTTTCGTCCGCCTCGACAAAGCGGGGCAGTTTCGGATCGATGTATTCAATGAGCTGGATTTGCTTTCTAAACGCTTTGGCGCGGATCATGGCGGCGGCATTGGCGATCAGCGCCCTTAAATCCGTCGGTCCGACCTCGAGTTTGAGCTTGCCGGCTTCGATTTTGGCGATGTCCAGGATGTCGTTGATGAGGGTGAGCAGGTGCTCTCCGCTGGTTCTCATGACGGCGATGTTCTGGCGCTGGGTCTTTGACAGCGTCTCGTCCCGGATCAGGATCTGGCCGTACCCGAGAATGGCGTTGAGCGGCGTCCGCAGCTCGTGGCTCATGTTGGCGATGAAGTCGCTTTTGGCCCGGCTGGCGGCTTCGGCGGACTCCCTGGCCTCTATCAGCTCGCGTTCCATTTGCTTTCGTTGGGTGATGTCCTCCAGGATGCCGATTCGGTAGGTGGGCTTGCCGTGGATGTCGTACAAGAGGGCGCCGGTGAGGTTGCCCCAGATCAGGTCCCCGTTTTTTTTCACATACTGTTTTTCCATCCTGAAACGCGATGTTTTTCCGTCGAGCGCGTCCCGGAACAACGCTTCGTTCTCCGGCATATCTTCGGCATACGAAAGGTCGTCGATGGATAAACTTTGAATTTCCTTTTGAGTGTAGCCGAAAATCCGGCAAAAGCCTGAGTTGACCTTAACGAGCCGGGATGTCTCGACATCGGTGAAGGCGATGCCGACCGGCAATTCTTCAAACATTCGGCGGAACCGCTCTTCGCTGTCTTTCAGCACCTCCTCCGTTAGCTTGCGGTCGGTGATGTCTTGAAACGTCCCCCGCAGCCATTTGCTCTTACCGTCTTCGCCCAAGACGCCCATCCCGGTGTGGTGCGCGTGCCGGACTTCGCCGTCCCGCCGGACGAATCGGCAGTCGTATTCAAAGGGTGTCTGGTTTTCGTAGGCGGTTCTAAGGATTTTTTCGGCCCTGCCGCGGTCCTCTTCGTGGAGATGGCTCAAAAGTAGTTCAAAGGAATGCGCGACCTCGCCCGGTTCATATCCGAGCAGGCGGTAATGCTCGTCGGACCACCAGCCCTGGCCGGTCTCAAGATTTCGCTCGTAGCTGGC
>JAABTM010000092.1 GCA_011389855.1 Desulfobacteraceae bacterium | reverse complement strand
GCATGTCCAGCGAAAGCCCACGATCCGCCAGACGCCGTTTTTTCGGCTCCTGGCGCGGAAAATCGATCCGGCGGATTTTACCGAACGTCTCCAGGGCTTCGGGGAACAGCCATTCCAGGGCCTCTTTTGGAAAATCCAGAAATGCGTTCTTTAAGTTTTGATCGTGATTTTCTCTCATTGATCGCTCGGCGTTTGTTTCAACGCGCCGGCTTTCACCACCAGCGCGTGGGGCTTTTGGAGAATGGCGCGTTTGAATTTTTGCCTAATTCTTCATGCTTTTAATGAAGTCCGACATAGAATTCGCCAACGCTCCCTGTTTCAGCATAGCCTTCAATTCAACCAAATCGGTCGCGCAATTGACCTTTTCAGCAACATCAACCGGAACGGAACCGAATTTGGCGTCAAGAACCTCCAAAACGGCCTCATGCGCCATTTCAAGCTTCCCTTTCGGGATTCCTTCCTTCCTTCCTTTATCTTTTATATATTCAGCAAGCATAATTGTCTCCTTTCTCTCCTCAAGGGATGTCAAAATCTCATCCCGCTCCTCTTGGCGGATGTCAGCATAAATATCTATAAAATCAACATATTTCTCAAACAAAGCCGCAGACGTCAATTCAAACAGCCCCTGATACGCTCTCAGGATTACTTCAACGCGCATTTCCGGAGGATACCACATTTTCGGCAGCAGAATTTTGATCAGCGGATTTTTTGAATGAAACCAGTCCCGCGCGTCATAATCAAACAGCTTAACAAACAAATATTCAAAACGCAAAAAAACCCGGCGACCCAGGCGGAAATCAAGCTGGCGCTTCACATCCTTTCGCCACCATGTCCGGTCCGTGAACAATACCGCGGGAATCACCAACGCCAGAGGATGGGCTTCGGCCATGTCGGTGGCGTAATGCAAAACCTTGTAAATCGAAAATTTGTTTTTGTCTTCCTGAAATTCCACCAGCCACAACAGCAATTGCCTTTGCTCGAATTCAAACAAAATCGGCATGTCCAGCGCAAGTCCCCGGTCCGACAAACGCCGTTTTTTCGGCTCTTGGCGCGGAAAATCGATATGGCGGATTTTGCCGAACGCTTCCAGGGCTTCGGGGAACAGCCATTCCAGGGCTTCTTTTGGAAAATCCAGAAATGCGTTCTTCAAGTTTTGATCGTGATCTTCTCTCATTGGTTGCAGACGGTCCCCGTCATCTCCCATCACCGCGCTTCCTTTCCATCCCCCGGCCATGCATGCGACGACGCCCGCTTCCACCGCCGATGCACTCAGAACCACTGCTCCGGATACCGCCGTACAAACTCCTCGATGGCGCGGTTATGCGGCGGCGGGGGATTTTCCGGACAACTTCACATGAGGGGACACGCCCGGCCGTCCGCTTCATTCTGTGATTATGCCCTGTGTTTCACAACGAATGTCGGCTTCCAAGTGTAACCGTTTGCCTCATAAATTTCCACTTCGGACCAGTCAATGCCCGAAAACATGGAATTCCGCTTCTGAAGTTCGGTTCGTGAGAATGTCCCGCTTATCAGATCAATAAAATCCTGATTACGCCGAAGCCTCTTCTCTTCGGCACGCTTATGAGGATCAAGTTTCTGAGTGTCCATAATTCATCTCTTCTGAAATTTTTTCCGTTTAGTGTCAAGAACCTCTCTCATCTGAGGATATCTGCGCATTACAAACAATTCACCAAGACGCGGATCTTCCGGCGCCGCCCTGAATATGTCCGTCCCGTAATCAGCGAAAAGCGGGATTCCAGATATGGGATCCCGGGCGATACGAAAGACGGCTTCGATCTCTTTCAGTGATTGACGCCGCCGCCCTTTGTCAAGCAGATGTCCATGACCCTTGTCAGCACCTCATCCACCGATATGGCCGCCATGCAGTCGAATTCGCCGCCGCAAGTCGGCCGGCGACGACATGGAGAGCATTCACGGGGATGATACATCACCGCCGTCGTTTCCCGCCCGGTCTCCAGATACGGTCGGGTGGCCCCGAACAGCGCCGCGGTGGGACGGCCGAAGGCCGTTCCCATATGGGTCAGGCCCGTATCCACCCCAACGATCAACGCCGCGTTTTGCAACACGGCCATGCTCTGCCCCAACGTCGTCCCGCCGGTCAGATCATGGATTTCGTCGCCCGCCAGGCCCTTGATGGAACGGGCCGCCGCGACATCATTGGGGCCGCCCAGCATGACGACCGGAAGTCCCATCCGCTCGCGGATCTCTCCGGCCAGGGCCGCCCACCGGTCTTCAAACCAGTGTTTCTGAGGACGCGTGGTAAAAGGACAAATGACCGCATACTCGTTATCAATGCCGACCGCGCGCAGTCGATCCTCCATCGCATCCGCATCGTCGGCCTTTACCGCCAGTTCGGGGAAAAAGCCATCAACAGAGAGACCAATCGTTTCCATCATGTGACGGTATTCCGAACTCATCCGCTTGGCGCTTGCCCCTCGGGAAATGATCTCGGTCATGAGGAATCGGCCCGGCTCGCGAGAGTCAAAACCGATCCGACGGGTCGCGCCGGAAAGCCAGGCAAGAGCCCGGCTTCGCAGCAACCCTTGCGCGTCCAGCGCGATGTCGAACTGCTCGGACACAAGCCGCCGCCGGAGCGACAGGATCTCCCGGAGCAGCGCCGGAAGCCGCCCCCGCCTCAACAACTTTCGCCATCGCCCTTTATCCCAAAAGATCACGCCGTCGAGTTCCGGATGGTGCAACAGATCGGCCATGGACGGTTCCGCCAGCCAGACGATCCGGGCGTCCGGAAAACCCCGACGCAGAACTCGGATCATAGGGGACGCCATGACGATGTCCCCCACGGCGCTGGGACGGATAATCAGAATGCGTTTCATCCTATCCGGCCCTGGGCAAATCAATGGACGCGCCATCGAAGGTGTAGGCGAACATCTCGATATCCGCCCGAAAATGATCGGCGATCAGTTGCGCGGTCTTGTCTGTGTAATAGGACCGATAATCCCGTCGGTCTGTTGCCTGGCGTTTGTGGGGCAGCTTCAGCGTCCGGATGCCGATCTTTTGGCAAGCCGTTTCGAAATCCGCCGCCAAATGTTCGTACCGTCCTATAAAATCTACAATGACATTGCCCCTCAGATCAATGAGGTAATCCGACTGCAGTTCGATTGAGGTGTCGATGTGGAACTGATATGGCCGGTCCGGCGTCAATTTCCAGCGCAGAAACGTTTCGAAATCCTCCATTCCCTCCATGAGATGGGGGCGTTCCCTTCGGATATGATGGAAGGAACTCACCTGAAGATCCCAGGGGTTGCGAACAAAAGCGAATTTGAACAATCTCCCGTACACTTCACGGGGCAGCATCTCCCGGGCCGCAATGGCCTTGGCGTGCCGGGGCGGTTTGCAGGCGATGCGGTGTCCGGTCAAGCCGCTGATCCGGCTGCAAATCGCCATGGGAATCCGGTATGGATCCCACCATTTATACCGGTCCAGCGCGGTCCGGATGCTGGTTCCACCGGTTTTCGCGATGTGGACGAATAGAAAATTATGCTTTAATGACAGCAACATCAACCGATTCTCCAAGCCAGCGCCTTTATCCGGTTTCCCTCGCCGATCAGCCCAGCAGGAGGTCCCGATACCGTCGGCTGCTGATCTCCATGCCGTACTCGACGACGGCGCTTTTCAATCTCTCCGCATTCATCGGATTTTCAAATGCGTCATCAATGGCCCGGGCCAGCGCTTCGGGATCACCCGGCGCAACCAGTTTTCCATATCGGCCGCCCGCCAGGATCTCGGCCGGGCCGCTGGGACAGTCCGTTGCAACGGACGGCACGCCCAGCGCAAGGGCCTCCACCAGCACGTTGGGCGCGCCCTCCCAGATCGAAGAGAGGGCGAAAAGCGATGCTTTTGCCATATACGCATAGGGGTTGTCAACGAATCCGGGCAGATCCACGTCTTTTTCAACTCCCAATTCGCCGGCCAGCCCTTCCAGCATGGCGCGGTCGCGCCCTTCCCCCAGGATCACCAACCGGCAACGGCGATCTTGCCGAACCTGGGCAAAGGCCCGGACCAGCGTTGCGAAATCTTTCTGCCGGGTCAATCGACCGGAGCCGAGGATCACCGGCGGCTCATCCTCCACGAACCACGGATGGGAAACCGGCTGCGCCGCCAAAGCGGCCATCCGGTCCGTGACCACCGGGTTCGGAATCACCGTCATCCGCGCCATTGGGAGTCCGGCGATGGCGCTCAAATCGTCAACAATGCCCATCGAGTTGCCGACAATCCCGTCGGCCCGCCCGTAAAAAAACCGGATCATCGACCGCCAGAGCGTCTTTACGATGTCGGGTTTCCCTTCCAGAGACGCCGAAACATGCGTGCCCATCCGGACCGTCAGCCGGGTCGGCACGCCCGCCAGGCGTCTTCCCATAATGGCGATTCGATTGGCCCGGTCCTTTGCGGAAAGAAGCGCGGCCGGACGGACGCGGCGCAGATATCGGACCAGTTCAGGCAATGCGCTGAGGGCGTGGGAGGCCCGGAATTTGACTATGCGGATATCGGGATGAGCCGTCGTCAGGTAGCGGCTCCGGTCCTTGATGAGCAGCAGATCCACCGGATGTCCCAGTGAAATCAGCCCCTCACAGAGGTTGAGCATCATCCGTTCCACACCGCCCTGTCCGGAAAACGACAGGAATACGGCGATCCTTTCATTTTTTTCCAACACCTGAGTTACGCCTTTCAAATTCCCCTACGGTTTTCGGGCAGGCCCTAAACGTGTCTCCGGGGTTCCGGACCGGTTCCGGTCCGCCCGCCGCCATTGACCATGAAAACAACCATAACGGCGCCATTTTGTAAATGATTATTCCCCGCGAATCAAAACCCTGCTTCTTGAATCCGCGCCCTTTGTTTGACAGTGCCATCCTTTTCAAGTATAGCCCTAAGCAAAAGAAAACAGACGGGAATCGACCTATGGACGACGCGGTTCAAAAACAGGCCAGGGCCTTTATCAAACAGTGTTTTTACTATCTGGAATACCCGGCGCCAATGTCCGAAGGCTTCTGGAAGGACAAAACCGCCCGGCTCCACTCCATTATGTCCATGAACCCGGAGGAGCTGAAGGAATGCATCCGGCGCATCGAACAGGATCTGGACCAGTTCGAAGACCTGGTGCTGGATGAAACCCAGGAAAAGGCCCTGGGTCTTCTGCGGCCGCTGGCCCATCACCTCAAACATACGCTGGAAGACGAACTCGCTTTCCAGGAGCAGGAGGCGGCCAAGGCCCGCGAAAAAAACCGCCGGGAACTGGAGGAGGAGATCGAATTCGGCGGGATCGCCGACGAACCGCCGGAGCATCTTAAAAAACATAAAATTACCGTGGCCCTGCCCAAATGGATGGTGGATCGCCTCGCCGACGAAGAGGGATCCCCCGGCGACGTCATCGAACGGCGCCTTTATCAGATCGGTTTCCGACCTCCGGGGGAGGAAGACGCCGAACCGCTGGAAGCCGAAGATATCGAGGTGATATCCGGTCCGGAAACCATCCTCACGTCGGTGCTGAAAAACACCCTCGAATCGATCCATCGGTTCTCCCGTCTGGCCCTTTCCTATGATTTTCCCAAACGGACGCTTATCAATTATATCCGGCTCATCGACAAGGCGGCCAGCCGGTTGCTGAACGAGATCGAAAAGGGCCGGTCCCGGTAGCCCCCCGGCAGACATTGCAGCGGTCGTCGCCGCACATCTGGCATGAAAAACAGCATTTTCACAAAGGGCATGGACGGCCTCCTTATGTGATTTTGTTTGACATCCGCTTTCCCCTCTAATAATAATCCGTGGTATGCCTGAAAAGGAAGGCCAAGCAGTCCAATATCTTCCTTTTCCTCTGCCCACCCAAACGGATCAAGGAGGTCTCAGATGACTGAAAACAATGCCCAAACATCGCCGCCCGTCGATGCCAACGCCGAAAACATCCCCTCATCCGGAGGCGGCGGAAGGGACATCAAAGAGATAAAGGCCCTGATCTGGATGGGCATTATCTCGGTCTGGGTGATCCTGGGATTGCTGTTGTTCATCGGCACCGGCAATTATCAAAACTCCCAAGTAATCCGTCAGCTAAACGACCCCGAGCGGTTTTCCGATGTCCTGGAAGATATCGATGCACTTCGGAAAGAGGTGGCCGAGACCCAAAAGGCCATCGGAACGGTATCCGGGGAGTTGAAAAACCAGGTGGCTGGCATTGCCGGGTCGGTCCGTTCGGAATTGGACGCCGGCACAAAGGCGACGCGGGAATCCCTCGCCCAAATCGCCAAAGGCCAAAACCGGGTCCGCGGCCAAATTCAGGCGGGCCAAGACGCTTTGGAAAAATCGATCGCCCAGGGACTGGCGAATCAACTGGCCCTTGTCGGCAAAGGGCAAAACCAGCTCCAGACCTCGCTGGACCGTCTGCTCAAAGCGCAGCAAACGGTCCTGGACGCGGTCAAAAGCGACAACATCCAGAACGCCGAAAGGCGGGAGATCCTGAAGCAGTTTTTTCAGAATCAGACGGCGCTGCTGGATAAGCTCTCCTCCGCCTTCGCCGCGCCCGCCAGTCCTTAAACGCCCGATCCCTTGCGGATTCCCCCCTCTGTGCGGGGGGAATCCGTCACGCTTTCCGAAGGCTCCGGCGGATCAGTTCCATCACCCCGTCTTCGGCCACCGGCTTTGAAAATAGAAATCCCTGGGCGTCGTCGCAAGACAATTCCTGAAGCCGGGCGAGCTGTGATTCTTCCTCCACCCCCTCGGCGACCACCCCGATGCCGAGGTTCCGGGCCAGGGACAGAATCGTCTTGACGATCTCCGTGTTCTCCTCCACCAGCCCCAGCCCCTCGATGAAGGAACGGTCGATTTTGAGGCAGTCGATGGGAAACCGCTGGAGATACGACAGCGACGAATAACCGGTGCCGAAATCGTCGATGGCGACTTTCACGCCGATGCGCTTCAGCCGGCGCAATTGCTCCACGGCCGTGTTGGCGTGCTCCATGATGACCGTCTCGGTCAGCTCGACCCGGAGGGCCGACGGCGGAAGGTCGGCTTTTTCGAGGGTCTCCACGATGAAATCGCTCAAATCCCGTTGCAGAAACTGCTTGGCCGAAATGTTGACGCTCACCTGAAGCCGCTCGATCTCGGGGTCCAGGCGGCGCCATGCGGCCAGGTCCCGGCAGGCCCGCTCGATCACCCATCGGCCCAGGGGCAGGATCAAGCCGGTCTCTTCGGCGATGGGGATGAATTTGACGGGGTTGACGACGCCGTCCACGGGGTGGTTCCAGCGCACGAGGGCCTCGAAGCCGTCCAGCCGCCGCTCCTTCACCGAGACGATGGGCTGGTAGTAGAGAGTCAACTGTTCCCCGTCGATGGCCTCCCGGAGTTCGTTTTCGATTTTGAGCCGCTCGAAGACCACGTCGTGCATCTTCCGGCTGAAGACCTTGAACCGGGCCTTGCCCAGCTCCTTGGCCCGGTACATGGCGATGTCGGCGTCCCTAAGGATGTCATCGGCCTTCCGGTACCCCCGGGTTTTCAGGACGATGCCGATGCTGGAACTGAGGTGGGCCACCTGGCCCTGGATGATGAAGGGTTCCCGGGCCGCCTCCTGGAGCCGGCGGGCGATGCGGATGACCTCCCGGTTCCCGTTGATCTCTTCGATGAGCACGGCGTATTCGTCCCCGCCCAGCCGGGCCACGGTGTCCACGGAGCGGATGCAGTCGCAAAACCGGCGGGCGGCCTGGATCAAAAGGTCGTCGCCGGCCAGGTGGCCCAAGCTGTCGTTGACCCATTTGAACCGGTCGATGTCCAGGAGCATGAGGGCGAAGGCATAGTCGTCCCGGCGCTTGGCCCGTTCGATGGCCCGCTCCAGCCGCTCCATGAACAGGATCCGGTTGGGGATGCCGGTGAGGTAATCGTAAAAAGCCTTTTCATGGAGCTGGGCCTCGAAGGCCTTTCGTTCGGAGATGTCCTCGTAAATGTAGAAAATGCCCTCGATCCGGCCGTCGACATCGATGGGATACCCGAGGATGGAGACCGGAATCAGGCGGCCGGATTTATGCCGGCGGGCCGATTCCTTCTGGATGGAACGGCCGCCGAAGATGGCCTGGTTGAAGGCGTCCGCCTCGGTTTGTCGGTCTTCCGGCACCACCAGGTCCCGGTTCCGGCGCCCCTGGCTTTCCCCGGCGTCGTATCCGAAAAGAGCGGTGAATTCCCGGTTGGCCGCCTGGATCCGACCCTCGGCGTCCAGCATGACGATGGCCTGGGGGGAGCTTTCGAAGAGTTGGGTGAAATACGCCTTTTGTTTGGAGATGACCGCCCTGGCCTGCTTCCGTTCCGTGAGGTCCCGGAAGGTGCCCACATAAAATCGCCGGTCGCCGGCGGACGCCTCGGCGATCACCGCCTCCATGGGAAAGGACGCGCCGTCCCGCCTCCGTCCCAATGTTTCCATGTTGTCCCGGCCGAAGGTCGCCAGCAGGGTCTTTCGGCTCTGGACGTCCGAATCGAAGAGCGTCGCCGCCGAGATGTCGGAAAAGGCCGTCGCGTCATAGCCGAACATCATGCAGGCGGCGGGGTTGGCGCACAGGATATTGAGGTTGTTCCGGCTGAAGGCGATGATGGCGTCCTTGGCCGTCCGGATGATCGCCTCGGTCTGGGCCACGGCTTCCTCTAAGGCGTCCATGACCTGGTTGTACCGGCCGGCGATGCGGCCCGTCTCGGTGAACGGTTCCACGGGCAGCCGTAGGGAGAGGTCCCGGGCGGCGGCCTGCCGGTCCATGGCCTCGAACAGGTCCAGCAGGTCCGTCCGGGCGCCGTGTTCGGAGATGTTGAGACCGATGTCCTCGTCCTCGGGCGACACCCGCAGCGGGGAGATCCGGTCGATGCCCCGGAGGACCAGATAGGGAATGACGAAGGCGGCGACGAACGCGGCGAGGATGCCGATCGCCTGAACGCCCAGTTGCGTCAGCCACCCCAGGCCGGTTTCCAGGCGGAGCGGATCGCCGAACAGGGCCACGGCCAGGGTGCCCCAGATCCCGCATCCCAGATGAACCGGCACGGCCCCCACGGCGTCGTCGATCCGATGCCGGAGCATCAGCCGGTCCGCGCCCATATAGACAAAACCGGCCACGACGCCGATGAGGACGGATTCCAGGGGGACCACGGCGTGACAGTTGGCGGTGACCGCCACGAGCCCGCCGATGGAGCCGTTGATGAGGTAAGCGATTTTCGGCACGCCGCCGACCCGCCATCCATAGAGAAGACACGCCAGGGCCCCGCCCGCGCCGGCCAGCGTGGTGTTGAGAATGATCAGGGGCACCCGGCCGTCCATGGCCAGCGTGGAGCCGCCGTTGAAACCGAACCAGCCCATCCAGAGCAAAAGCGCCCCCAGCAGGGAAAAGGGCAGGTTGCTGGGGTTGATCTCCCGGGGCGGACCGTCTTCTGGAAACCGGCCCCGCCGGGGACCGATCACCAGCAGCGCGGCCAGGGCCACCCATCCGCCCACGCCGTGGACCACAGTGGAACCGGCGAAATCCACGAACCCCATCCGGCCCAGCCACCCCGTCAACGCGCCGGTCTCCAGCCCGTTCCACGCCCAGTGGCCGAACAGGGGATAGACGAACACCGACAGCAGAATCGCGACGGCGATATAGGCGCCGAAGCGCATCCGCTCGGCGACGGCGCCCGAAAAGATGGTGGTGGCGGTGCCGCAGAACATGGCCTGGAAAAAGAAGAACGCGGCGATATAGGGGTCCGATCCGGGGTCGAGAAAGAAGCCGGCCCCGCCGATGATCCCCGCCTGGGTGACGCCGTACATGAGCCCGTATCCCACGACCCAGAACATGAACACGGACACGATGAAATCCGACAGGTTCTTGGCCGCCACGCCGATGCTGTTCTTGGACCGGGTCAGACCCGACTCCAGGCACATGAATCCCGCCTGCATCAGGAAAACCAGCGCCGCCGCCATGAGGATCCAGTAGATGTCGAGAATCGATTTTTCCATTTCGCTTGTCTCCTGCGGTTGACATAAAGGGTCCGAAAATCAAACAGAGGACTCTATAGGCAACGGCTTATGGGTGGCAAGCCTTTTTTTGGGGAAAATATCGGATCGATCGGGGATTAGGTGAGGATCGGTTGAATTGCTGAAATAATTATCCCAAATTTGATCCCGCCCGACCGCGCGGGAGTGATCCATCGAGGTTGTTATCCGCGATTGACCAAGTCAGCGAATTCGGTTTCGAGATCCTCGACGAATTCCTTGAATCCCGTTTTACCCGGGAAGCGGCACCGGGCCAATTGGACATTCATTGCGATGCATGCATAGGCGTCTTTTCTACTTTGGAGGTCGCCTTTTTGGCGCCGCTGGATCTCATTCAGGGCGCCTTTGGGGTTTCCAATCTTGGCGACGGATGGAATTTTAGCGTCCGCGGGCAATCCCAAACCTTCTTTGACGGCCTCGTGATCATCAATTAGCCATGCTTCGCCATGCGGAATGGCGCGGCCTACGCTTGTTGGAATATTGTGATGCCTGTCGGCGTCTCTCGCTTCCCTCAATTTGACGATTCTCGTCCCCTTGTTGTCTTTATCCTGGTCGACGACAGCGACCACCGCCTGAAGCGACCCAATAGCTTTGACGCGCCGGATGGCATATTTCAGCCTGGCCGCATAGCCGCCTTTCCCGTGAAGCCGGATATCTTTCCAAGCTTTGAATTCCGGGTTTATTTCGTGATCGAGGATTCGTTTGATGATGGGAGGCAGCATCGCGTTGTCCAGAGGGCCATCGCCGAGAATGTATATCGAAAGCATGGCTACGCCCGCCGAACCATCCCTTCTTCGCCCTCATTATACCAGACTTCACCCAGGTGGAATTCATCCAGGAAGATTCTGAGTTTCTCTTCATCGGCCGGATGCACGCCGCGGCCGCCGTCTTCATTGCGCTGAAAGATCAAGACGCCGTCGGTTTCGAGGTTGATCAAATCCAGGAGATAGGGCGAATGTGTGGTCATTATGACTTGAGACGCGATTGGCGAGTGTTCGCCGGTCGTCAATCCTCTTAAAAGGGTGATGATGTCGGAAAGCCTTTTGGGATGGACGCCCTTTTCTGGCTCTTCGATCAAGATAAGTTCGGGCGGCTCAGGGTGGTAGGCCAGCGCAAGGAAGAACAGCATCAAACGGACACCAACAGATGATTTGTCGGCCGGGATGATGAAATCTTTATCGGTTGCAAGATCAACCCTACGGCTGCCCGGGTTCGGCGTCGCAATATGAATATCCTTCAAACCCGGAATATGTCTCACTGACTCATCGACATAGTTAAAAAAACGCTTTCGATCCCTTCGCAAAAAAAAATCTAACAGCGCCGGCACGTTATTTCCTTGCTCAAGCAATTCTGGTGGACCTTGAGTGTCTGAAACACCTGGGGATTTCATCGAAGGCCCATCGGATGGAAGGTTAAATTTCGATGTTTTTAAAAGCGCCGCATCATTGTTCTCGGCGCGTTGGCCGCCTAGAGGCTCATAGCTTATTCTGCTCGCAATATGCTTTCCCTCTTGAATGAACATATTTAATTCTAAAGACTTATGATACATATAAATATCTTGATCCAGGCTAAAGTCGATCTTTCTCGACAATATCATCAAGGCATCGATAAAAGCCGATTTCCCCGTGTCATTTTTACCAATCAGCACTGTAAGCGGCTTTAACGGAACATCCACTTCTTTGAAGCATCTAAAGTTCTGCATCATTGCTTTTGTAAACATTATCCCGCCTGCGCATCCAAATGTTCGGATAAGGAATTAGTCTGAGGCCGTTCATGACAAAAAGGCGTCTCCATCAACGAAACACAACGTCCAAATCCAGCGTCAGCCCCGGCAAAACGGAAACATCGATGCTCCCTTTCCCTTCCCGAAACGTCGGGGGTTTGAATTTGCCGTCGGCGCCAAGAATAAAAAGGGTGACCATCTCGTCAAAAGGATGCGCCAGCCAGTATTCCCGAACCCCCATCCGTTCATAGAGCAGCCGTTTGGCGATGTGGTCTTTGGAAGACGTGAAAGGCGACAGGACTTCAATGATCCAGTCGGGAGCGCCCCGGCAGCCCTTCTCATCGATTTTCGACGGGTCGCAAATAACGGCGATATCCGGCTGGACGACGTTGATGATGGATTCATCCGCTTCGTGTTTTTCAGGGAGCCGGACATCGAATGGGGCGATAAAAACTCTGCAAATCGCGTCATCTGTTAAAAATGATCGGATTTGAAAGAACAATTCCCCCAAAACCGTCTGATGCTTTGTGGAGGGCGCGGCGGTCATGTTGTATGGAACGCCGTCTATGATTTCCCACCGTTCATCCTCGGGCCAGTGGAGACAATCCCCATAAGTGGCGGGGGCGTCGTCTGATTTTGACAATGGCAATGACATAACGCATACTCCTTTTCTACAAGGATTTGGGATAAGCAAGGATTTTCCCCGCCAAGCGCGGACGCCGAAGTCCAACAAGCCCAACCAACGACAATCCTTGCTTATCCCAAATCCTTGTAGTTGCTGGATCAGAGAACTATTCACACGCTACCGAATTCACACCGCCATTTCAAGAAAAAAAGGCCGCCCGTAAGGGCGGCCTTTTCAAAATCAATAACAAAAATTGGTCTTGATCATCGTTTCGGCCATTCACTGCCTGCGCCCCTTCAGGGCGCATTGGTTGGACGATTCCGACCTGGGGTTGAAACCCCAGGCTATATACCGTTGCCGCTCCGCGGCAATCATGGCCGAAAAGATGATCAAGGCTCAAAAATTTGATTTACACGTGCTGCGCCTTCTCCACCGGATGCGTCTTCAAATACTCCAGCCGGTTCAAGCCGTTGATATACGCCTTGGCGCTGGCGGTGATGATATCGGGATCGGCGCCCTTTCCTAACGCCATCAGGCCGTTTTCCTTCAGGCGGACGGTCACCTCGCCCTGGGCGTCGGTGCCGCCGGTCAATGCCGACACCGAAAACCGGAGCAGTTCGGATTGGGCCCCCGTCAGCTCGGCGATGGCGTTGAAGGCCGCGTCGATGGGGCCGTTGCCGTAGGCGGCGTCCTTCACGGAGCGGCCGTTGATGGCCAGCTTGACGCTGGCCATGGGCATCACCGTGCTGCCGCAGGTGACGTGGATGTATTCCAGCTTGAAGACCTCCGAGGTCCGGAGAATGCCCTCCGTGACGATGACTTCCAGGTCTTCGTCCACCACATGCTTTTTCTTGTCGGCCAGTTCCTTGAACTTCCCGAAGACCAGTTGCAGTTCCTCGGCGGACAGGTCGTAGCCCATTTCCTTCAACCGGTCCCGCAGGGCGTGGCGGCCCGAGTGCTTGCCCAGGACCATGATGTTGCGGTTCAGTCCGACCGTTTCCGGCTTCATGATCTCGTAGGTCATGGGATTTTTCAGGACGCCGTCCTGGTGGATCCCCGCTTCGTGGGCAAACGCGTTGGCGCCCACGATGGCCTTGTTGGGCTGGACCATCATGCCGGTGATCATGGAGACCAGGCGGCTGGAGGGATAGATGTGCTCGGTCCGGATGCCGGTTTCCATGGGCAGGTAGTTGGGCCGCGTGTGCAGCGTCATGACGACTTCTTCCAGCGAGGTGTTGCCGGCCCGCTCGCCGATGCCGTTGATGGTCACCTCCGCCTGCCGGGCCCCGGCGTGGATGGCCGCCAGCGTGTTGGCCGTGGCCAGCCCCAGGTCGTTGTGGCAGTGGACGCTCAGGATCGCCTTGCCCATGTTGGGCGTATGGGCCATTACGTATTTGACCAGCTCCGAAAATTCGGCGGGGATGGCGTATCCCACGGTATCGGGCAGGTTGACCACGGTGGCGCCCGCCTCGATGGCCGCCTCGAAGATCTTGCACAGGAAGTCCGGATCGCTCCGGGAACCGTCCTCGGCGGAAAACTCCACGGTCGGCGTGTGGGACTTGGCGTACCGGACCGCCTCGATGGCGGCCTGCAAAACCTGGTCCCGAGTCATTTTCAGCTTGTATTCCAGGTGGATGTCCGACGTGGCGATAAAGGTGTGGATCTTGGGCTTGGCCGCGTGCTGCACCGCGCCCCAGGCTTTGTCGATGTCCGACTTGGAGGCCCGGGCCAGGCCGGCGATTTCCGCCCGCTCGATCTTCCCGGCGATCCGGGACACCGCCTCGAAATCCCCTTCGGACGCCGCCGGAAATCCGGCCTCGATGGTGTCCACGCCCAGCTTTTCCAACTGAGTCGCCAGACGCAGTTTCTCTCCGGTATTCATGCTGGCGCCCGGGGACTGCTCGCCGTCTCTCAACGTGGTATCGAAAATATAAACGCGATCGCTCATGGGGTTGCTCCTTTTGAAAATAGTGGATAGTGGGTAGTGGATAGTGGATAGTGGTTTGTGTCAACCGCCGGCCGCAACCCCGTCGAGCATGGGCCGCGGGATTTGCGCAAAGCGCCCCGCGGCGTGGTCACCTTCTCTTTTTTTCAAAACATATCTCCTAAACGTCGTTCAAAGCCAACTTTCCAGCCGCCCTCTGTCCTCTGTCCTCTGTCCTCTGTCCCTCTGTGCCTTTGTCCCTCTGTCCCTTTTTTACCCCGCCTTCCGCCGCTCCTCGGCCAAAGCAGGAACGGCCAGCTTGCACTGGTAGCTGTCAACCAGTGCCTGCCAACTGGCATCGATGATGTCCTCGGACACCCCGATGGTGGACCAGATCTCCGTCTCGTCCCGACTTTCGATGAGCACCCGGACCCGGGCCGCCGCGCCCTCGCGGCCGTCGATGACCCGCACCTTGAAGTCGACCAGGTGCATGTCGTCGATGTCCGGGAAGAACTGGCCGAGGGCTTTGCGCATGGCGTTGTCCAGGGCGCTCACCGGGCCGTGGCCTTCGGCCGCTGTGATTTCGTGCTGGTCCCCCACGGAGATCTTGATGGTGGCATGGGCCGTGCAGGGTTTGTCCTTGTCCTTTTCCACGGTCACCCGGAACGATTCCAGTTCAAAGGCCGGCTGGAACTGATCCGTAAATTTTTCCATGAGGATCTGAAACGATCCGTCGGCCACGTCGAACTGGTAGCCGTCCTGCTCCATGCATTTGATCTCCGATACGATCCGCCGGCTGTCGAAGCCGTTGCCCCCCAGCCGGATTCCCATCTCCTTGGCCTTGTACTCCACATTGCTCTTGCCCGACATATCCGACACCAGCACCCGCCGCTCGTTGCCCACGCGCCGGGGATCCATGTGCTCGTAGGCCCGTGGCTCCTTCATGACGGCGCTCACGTGGATGCCGCCCTTGTGGGCGAAGGCGCTCTTGCCGACGAAGGGACGGCTGTTCTGGGGGATCATGTTGGCGGTCTCGCTCACGTACCGGGATAGGGACTGCAATTTCAAGAGGTTGTCCGGCGATACGCAGGGCCGCTCCATTTTCTCGTGGAGGATGGGGACCACCGACGTCAGGTCGGCGTTGCCGCACCGCTCGCCGTAGCCGTTGATTGTTCCCTGAACCATGACCGCCCCGGCCTCGACAGCGATGACCGTGTTGGCCACGGCCATGCCGCTGTCGTTGTGGGTATGGATTCCCAGCCGGACCCGGTCCTCGCCGAAGGCTTCGGCGAGGATCCGCCGGACCTCCCCCACGATCCGCTGAAGATCGAAGGGGAGGGTTCCGCCGTTGGTGTCGCACAGCACGATGAAGTCGGCGCCGTTTTCCATTACCGACTTCAGGGTGCGCAGCGCATATTCCGGGTTGTCCTTATACCCGTCGAAGAAATGCTCGGCGTCGTAAATGACCTCGCGCCCTCTGTCTTTCAGATAGGCCACGGTGTCGCCGATCATGGCCAGGTTCTCTTCGAGGGTGTTTTTCATGATCCGGACGTGGAGATCCCAGGTTTTCCCGAACACCGCCACCGCC
>JAABTM010000374.1 GCA_011389855.1 Desulfobacteraceae bacterium | reverse complement strand
GAAAGGTTAAAACAGGAAGGAAAGACTGAAATAATTCAAAAGCTGATAAGCAAACGCTTTGGCGCCATGTCTCCCTTTTTGGAAAGCCATCTCCAAAATTCGGAAGCCGACGTTCTGGACCGATTCGGGGAAAGTATGTTTGATTTTAACAGTCTGAAAGACGCCGAAAACTGGTGGAAAACTTATGGGAAAGCGGGCAACGCGTGATGACCCCGGAGAAAATTCAACCCACCATCCATCCACCCGCTGGCAAGGGCGAAACATTTTCGCCCCCGCAGTTTGCCGGCAATGGGCGTTTTGGGGTGATCCTGTAAACCGAAACAGCCTGAATCGAAAAGACAAAAACGATGAAAAAAGCGATTGGATGGATGGTGTGGCTGGGCCTTTTGGCCCTGGCGGCGCCGGCGATTTCCCCGGCTCAGGAAGCGACGGAGAAAACGGCGGCCCCGGTCCTCGAACTGATCGAGGCCCAGCGGATGGCCCTTGCGGAGAACCCGACCCTGGATGCGGCCCTGGACCGGGTCCGGCAGGTTCGGGCCCGGGTGGATCAGGCCCGGTCGGAGTACTGGCCCCGGCTGGACGCTTCCACATCGGGGGCCCAGATCTGGTATGGGGAAGCGCCGGCGGCGGTGCTCGGGGCAGACGATTCCCAGGACATTTATACCGCCGGGCTCAGGGCCTCCTGGACCCTGTTCGACGGGTTCGAACGGAAATTCAGGACCCTGGCGGCCCAATATGGCGCGGAGGGAAGCGAGGCCGCCCGGTTGGATGCGGCCCGGCTGCTGCTGGCATCGGTGGCCGACGCTTTCCACAATGCCCAACTGGCGCGGGAGAACATCGCCATCGCCCGGGCCGATGAGCGATTCAACCGGCGGCTGGCCGAGGACGCCCGGGCCCGCCGCCGGGTGGGGACCGGGTCCCTGAGCGACGTCCTCAATTTCGAGGTGGGGATCAATTCGGCCCGGGCCGACGTGATCCGGGCCCGGGAGATCTATGAATCCGCCCTTTACGGGTTGGCGGTCCTCATGGGGAACCCCGACGGACGGCTCCCCGCCGGCATGGCGTTAGCCCCCCTGCCCCCGGAATCCGAGGCCATGCTGGACCTGCCCGACCCGGCCGGGGCCATCGACTACGCCCTGACCCACCGCCCCGACATCCATCAGGGCGAATCGGCGCTGAAGCGGGCCGAAGCCGGGATCGGCCAGGCCAGGGCGGGGTATCTCCCCCGTCTGGATCTGTCGGCCGCCTACGAAGGGGAACGGACCGAGGACCTTGACTTCGAATCGGACGATTTCGACGCCAGCGTGGGGCTGACCCTCTCCTATAATATTTTTCAGGGAGGGTACACCCGGGCGCGGGTCCGGGAGGCGAAAGACGGGGCCGCCGAAGCCCGGAACCTGCTGACCGATGCCAGGAACACCACCGTCGCCGACGTTCGAACGGCCATGGCGTCGTTGCGGTCGGCCAAGGACCAGTTGTTGCTTCAACGGGAAAACGCGGAACTGGTCCGGCGGAACCGGGACCTGGTGGAAAAGGAGTACGGGGCCGGCCAGACCTCGCTGGTGCGCCTCAACGAGGCTCAGCGGAACCTGATCCAGGCCCGGGGGCGGCTGGCCCTGGCCCGGGTCTCTTTGCGCCAGGCGTGGCAGGGGCTTAAAGCGGCGACAGGGGAGATTGTGGCGCCGTTCGATGTCGGCGACTTATAGGCTTTTAACCGTTTGCCAGAAGAGCGGCAAGCTGATATAGTGGGACATCAACGTGAAAGGAGAACCCGATCCAGATGACATCCTTCAGATCCCTGGTCCTGCTCGCGGCCGTTTTGCTGCTGGTCAGCGGTTGCGCTGCGGTGGGCAAGAACATCGAGTACCAGTCCTTCGATCCCGGCAAGCTGGAAAATGTGACGCCCGGCCGAACCACGGCCGGTCAGGTGGTGACGCTGTTCGGCGCGCCCACCCAGGTCGTGGAGCTTTCGGGCGGCAACGCCTACGTCTACGAGCGGTCGGTGTCCAAGGCGACCGGGGCGTATTTCGTCCTGATCAGCTTTGTCCGGTACGACCAGCAGTACGACCGGCTGGTCTTTTTCTTTAATGAAGACAATGTGCTGACCCATTACGGGTTCAGCCTGAAAGCCGACACCTCCGTTTATGGCCTGCCCTTTTAAACGCGCCCTTTTCTTAACGCTGTTTCTGGCGGCGGCGGTGTCCGCCGCCGGATGCGTCTCCTACCGGCTGACCAAAATCGAGATCGGGCAGCCGGTGGAAAAGGAGGCGGTGGGACAACTCATAAGCGGGGAGACGACGCTGACCGAGGCGCTCGGGCGCCTGGGCGCCCCCGACCGGATCATCGGTCTTAAAGGACGGAACCTTCTGATCTACCGGCGCAGTCTCTCCTATGAAAACAGCGTCTCGGTCAGTTTCCCGCTGACGGATTTCGTGGTGCTCGACAGCGCCGAGGTCTCCGCATCGGGCGGACTGGCCCGGTTCGATATTCTGGCCCTCTTTTTCACCCCCAGGGGCATACTGGAAAAGGCCGTGCTGGAAATCGGCTCCGAAGAGCCCTATTTCAAGACGCTGTTCAGGGAAGGGTAGCTTCCCGGATCAGTCGACGCCCAGGAGCTTTTTCAGGTCCATCAACTCCTGACGCACGTACCGCCAGTTGTTGTTCTGGGATTTCTGGCTCGGTTCCCTGTCCATCATGCTCCGGGCAAGGTCCTGTCCGCTGTCGATGAGTCGCTCCATGTTCTTGATGACGGTCCGGATTTCCTCTGCCTTTTCCTGATCCATCCTCTCCTCCGATGTGTCCATGGGTTGCCCGTTAAAACGGATTCTTCTCTCTATACAGCAACATATGCCGGAATTCAACGGAGAAAGGCGCTTTTCGGGGACGGAAGATCCGGGCAAGCCGGGGTGATTTGGACGGAATGATTTGAATTCTATAAGGATAATCAGCCGCTTCTCACTGCGGACTACATCCGGGATGGACCGATTATGGGGCAATGACCCCATTTACATTTTTTTCCGGGCAGGACAAGATAAGGGTAGTGATAACGCAAAACCATAAGGAGGTCGCAATGCTATTCCCCGTGAAAAAGATCCTCTGCACCACCGATTTCAGCGAAGCGTCCTATGCGGGCATCGAGGTGGCCAACGAAATGGCCCTGAAGGATTCGGCCGACGTCGTCCTGGTCCATGTGACCGCGCCCGTGCCGGTACTGGGCGCTCCCCACCACGCCACGCCGGTGGCCTTCGACGTGCCCGCCTACCAGCAGGAGTTCGTGGATAAAACCGAAGAGACGATTCAACACGTGTCCAAGACCAAATTCGACGAATCCCTCAACGTCAAAACCCGGGTGGAAGTGGGATACGCCGCCGATGAAGTGGCCCGGATCGCCGAGGACGAAGGCGTCGATCTCATCGTCATCTCCACCCACGGCCACACCGGATTCCAGCGGTTTCTGCTGGGATCGGTGACGGAACGGGTCATCCGCTACGCCCCCTGTCCGGTGCTCTCCGTTCGGGCGCCGGCGGAAGAATAGGATGGGAGGTTCCCTGCGCATCAATGAATAATGTCATCTTCAAACAAAACGCCCTGATCGACTGTCGATCAGGGCGTTTTTTTATGGGGAATCCGATTCGAAAAAGAATCAGCTCTTCTTCTTGTCCCGACTGGGCGGCGCCATGAACTCCGGCCCCACCGGGTCTTTAATGGTTTCCTCGAGGATGGCGTCGATTCGGTTTTTGCCGTCTTCGTCGATGGTCCAGCCGGTGACCTCGTCCACCGGGTTCATCTGATCGGGGCGGCGTCCGCCCCAGAGGGCGATCTCCACTTCCTGGTCCAGAACCCATCGCACCGCCAGCGCCAGCAGGCTCTTGCCGTATTCTTTCTTTGCCAGATCCGCCAGCCGGTCCGCCGCCGTCAGATACTGATCGAACCGCGGTTCCTTGAACTTGGGGTCGAACTGGCGCAGGTCGTCCCCTTTGAACTGCCGATCCTTGGACATTTTACCGGACAGGAGCCCGCGACAGAGGGCGCCGTAGGTCATGAGGGCGATGCCGTTGTCATGGCAGTAGGATTTGATATCCGCCTCGATCTTGCGCTCGAAAATATTGTACGGGGGCTGGCTCAGATGGATGGGGGCCGCCGTCCGGAAGGCCGACATTTGATCGGGGCTGTAATTGGAGACCCCGATGGCCCGGATCTTGCCGTCGGCAACCAGCTTGTTCATGGCCTCGGCGGTCTCCTCGAAGGGGACCAGCGGGTCGGGCCAGTGGATGTAGTAGATGTCGATGTAGTCGGTTTGCAGCCGCCGGAGGGAATCGTCGATCTCCTTAAAGATCCGATCCTTGGTGGAATTCCGGAAGACCTTGCCGTCGTCGGTCCACTCCAGGGCCACCTTGGTGGAGATGAAGAGATTCTGGCGGCCGCCGTATTCCTTGACCGCTTTTCCCACGATCTCTTCCGACCGGCCGAATCCGTAGACCGGCGCGGTGTCGATGAGGTTGATCCCCTTGTCCAGGGCGGCGTGGATGGTTCGGATCGATTCAGCCTCGTCGGCGCCGCCCCACATCCAGCCGCCGATGGCCCATGTGCCGAGGGAGATGCGGGAG
>JAABTM010000091.1 GCA_011389855.1 Desulfobacteraceae bacterium | reverse complement strand
CGCATCCGTTCATGGACGTCGGGGTCGGCGGAATCGATGCTGATCCAGAAGTTCCGAAGAGGCGTCCCGGCCAGGGTTTCGGCGATCCGCGCCATCCGTCGGCGGAATCCGGGCTTTTCCGAGCCCATGAAGATGAAGCCGTTGGTGCCGGTGCGGATATAGGGGATCCCCGCCCGTCCGGCATGGCGGATCAGTTCCGTCACCTCGTCCAGCCACAGCAGCGGCTCGCCGCCGGTAAAGGAGATGGCCTGGAACCCCCGTTCGGCCGCCGCGTCGATGATCCCCTTCACCCGATCCACCGGGAGCTTTGATCGCGGGAACCGTTCCGTTTTCCGCATGCCGCACTGGGGGCACCGGGCGTTGCAGTGATCGCTGAGCTGTACCACCAACTGACCGGGAATCCGGTTTTTCAGAAACGCCTGTGCTGTCTGGAGGACCCGTCGGGTCGATTGAGCCATGGCCACCCCTTAAACCCAATACCCGTGAATGAATGAGATTAGGTCGGTTTTTTAGGTGATTTTCGGAAATGAAGATCCCAATAAAAGCCAAACGCCCTGGCCGCGCCGCCTTGGGTTGAAACCCCAGGCTCAATCATCCAAAACCGGCTAAAAGCCGGTTCAAATTGCAAACCGCCATCCATCCCGCGACGGCCATAACCGGCTTTCAGCCGGTTTCATGGGTTCAGCCTGGGGTTTCAACCCAAGGCGGCGAGGACGATCAACTTGAATTAGAATTCAGAATCGCCCTTAAACCCAATACCCGTGAATGAATGAGATTCAGTCGGTCTTTTTACCCGTAAAACAGCCTTCCAGGCTGTTTGAACAGCCTGGAAGGCTGTTCTACGGAGAATCCGTTCACGGGTATTGCCCTTAAACCGCCTCGGCCATCCGGGACCCCTCCTGGGGATGGCGGTACATCCGCCAAGTCTGGTCGAAGGCCTTTTCAAAGGAGCGCGCTTCCATGTAGACCCGGGCCTCCCGGCCCATTTCCGCGAGCCGATCCGGGTCGGCGGTCAGCTTCCGGACCGCCGCCAGAAAGGCCCGGGGATCGTCCCCCCGGACCACGAAGCCGGTCCGGCCGGGGTCCAGGTTCTCCTGGGGCCCGCCCATGTCGGTGACGATCACCGGCAGCCCCGAGGCCTGGGCCTCCAGCACCACGTTGCCGAAGGTGTCGGTGGTGCTGGGGAAGACGAAGACGTCGCTGGAGGCGTAGATGGCCGCCAGATCCTCGCCGCTCTTGTAGCCGGTGAAGGTGACGGGGAGGTCGGCGAGATCGGCCTTCATCTCCGGCAGGTAGGGACCGTCCCCCACCACCAGGAGGTGGACGTCGGCGCCCTCCCCCGCCAGTGTCTTGAAGACCTCCCCCAGAATCGGCAGGTTCTTTTCCCGGGAGACCCGTCCCACGTAGAGGAGCTTGGTGGGTCCCTCTTTCATGGCATAGTGTTTTTTGAGGTAGCCGTTCCGCTTGGACGGATGGAAGAGCCGGGTGTCGATGCCCCTGGGAAAGAGCCGGATCTTTTCCCGTGGGAGCCCCCTGGCGACGAGTTCGTCTCCGGTGGACCGGGAGGGGACGTAGACCGCGTCCATCCGGCCGTAGTACCAGAGGGCGTATTTCCAGGTGAGGTCCTCGATGGCGGCGTCGCCGGTGAGGTACCGGGCATACTGGGGCAGGGCCGTGTGGTAGGTGCCGTTGATGGGCAGTTTCAGGATGTGGGCGATGGCCAGGGCCGCCAGACCGATGGGGCCGGGGGTGGCGGCATGGATATGGGTGAAGTTTTGCTCGCAACAGTAATTGAGCATCTCCAGGAAGGGCGGATAGAAGATCTTCTGCTCCGGATATTCGGGCAGTTCCCGGACGCCGATGGGTTCGAAATTCCTGACCCCCGCCCGCTGGGGGCGGTCCCCGGCGTCGCAGGTGATGACGGTCAAGTTTTTGTTGCTCTTCCGGGCGATGTCCACCTGCTGGTTCAGGGTCCGGGCCACGCCGTTGACCTCGTAGAAGGTGTCGGTGAAATGGGCCACCCGCACCTCGCTGGTTTTGGCCGGGGCCGCTTCACGCTTTTGGGCGAACCGGTCGGCGACATCGGCGATAAAGGCCCGGTCCCGGGTGAAGTGGGAGAAGGCAACGAAATACGGCGCCAGCAGGGTGTAGAGGCCCCCCGCCGATCCGATGGTGTGGAAGAGGTTGAAGACGTTGGCGCCCGACAGATGCCCCATCAGATGGTCCGCGAACCCTTTCATGACCTTGTTGCAGAGCTGGTTGACGAAATCGAACCACCGCCGCTCCTGGTTCTCGAACCGGCCCGATGGATCATCCTCCGGGTTGAGCAGGGCCGGGTTTTCGTGGATCAGGTTCCGGGTCTCCCGGCGGATGGCGTCCATGAGGCTCTGGGGAACGGCGGTCTCCACTTTGGGCGGCTTCCGGTAGCTCCACATGAAATAGAGTTTGGAAAAGAGCCCCGGATCGGTCTCCGACGGCGGGCTGAGGGACCGGTCCAGAAACCGCATGAGCACGTCCCGATCCGCGTACCGGCCCAGGTCGAATTTGTTCCGGTAAAATTGGTAGGCGATGCCGTAAAGATTGTGGGCCAGGGTCAGGGGCGTGGCCGACTGACGCACCACCTTCGCCCGTCCCCCGGCGATGGCGGACAGGAGATTGTCGACGGTGGCCGGCCCCGGGACCACGGTGTGGGTCCGGCTGATGTTGAGCCCGCTATGGTCGTCGGACCCGCCGGTGAGGTTCTTCCGCCAGGGCTCGGAAAAGGCCGGGGCGATGCCGTGCTTGTCGGCCAGTCTTTCCATCACCTCGGGAGTCAGGGCCGCCAGCACCTGCTGGAGGCACTGGCTCTGCCGGTCGTCTCGGGCCCCGTTCATTTCAAAGTTCTGGAACAACAAAAGGAGCTGTTCGAAATGGTCCATGGTGAGCCGGTCGTTGACGCTGTAGAGGGGATGAGCGAGGATGTGGAAGATCCCCTCTTTCTGAAGATAGGCCGCCAGATCGAAGACGTTCTCCCGCGACTTCTGGATTTCCCGGTGATGGGTTTCGTCGATGTCGTAGACCAGCACATGGACCTTGCACCCGCTGTCCGGAAAATAGGAGGTGACCTCTTCGCTGACGAAGGTCCCCGGCAAATGGGCGATTTCCAGGGCCCCGTCGATGGTGTTGTGGTCGGTGATGGTCACGAGGTCCATGGACCGCTTTTTGGCGATGTCGTAAATCTGTCCCGGCTCTGTAAAACTTTCCGGGCATCCCAGCTTCTGGAGCACCCACTGGGAGGGGCGTTTGGAAAATTTGGAATGGACGTGAAGATCGATCCGGGTTGTGGGGAACGATATGGGGGTCGCTGTCATGGGGTCTCTCCGTTCATTTTAGCATGGGGTTCCACCGTTTTTTCGCGTATCGGCGTTCCGCGGGCGTCCTGTCGCCGCGCTCGGCGATCCCGGGGCCGTTTCGCCGGCCCACGGAAACGCATGTATAGAATGGAATTGTTAGGGGGATGTCAGGGGATTGTTAGAATTTCGTTTAGCATCGCCGTGTAATTGACCGGCGCGTGTCTGAACAAAAATTCCGGCGGATCGGAAAACCGCCGGGAGCGGCAGGCGTCGCTCGCCGCGGTGGGAACGGGCTCCAAAAGGATTTGCATTCCCGGATGATCGAAATGAAACGGAATGACCGACGGTGGAACGGTGGGGATGATGTCTCTGGCGTGTTCCACCCGGAAGACGGGCGAGCCGCGCAGGGCGTGGGCGAAGGCGACGTCTCCCGGCCGGGGCGCGCCGAATGAGTAAACCGCCAGGGGCGGCCGGACCGAGGCCGCCAGCATGGCCAGGGCGCCGCCCAGGCTGTGGCCGGCGTAAAACAAGGGAAGGTCCAGGGTGTCGAGAAACGCGGCGGTTCCGTTCCAGAGGCCGAGAAAATCGTCCCGGAAGCCGCAGTGGACCGCGCCGCCCCAGGGCCAGGGCGTTTGGACCGCGTTGAGGTTGGACAGCCAGCCTTCAAATCCGCTGGTGCCCCGGAAAATCAGGGCGGCGAAGGGGTCGTGAAAGGCCGTTTCGGAAGCGACGACGGCGCAGAAATTGGTTCCGTTTCGCGAGGTAAAGATTTCCCGCAAGCCGATCCGCTCCAGGAAGGCGCTTCTGGGCGGCGCCGGCGCGTCGGGTCCGATCTCCGCCCGGTCCTGCCGGTAGATCAGGCGGGACAGTTCGCACAGCCACCAGGCGTTTTCGCATGAAAACATCCGCATCCGGGAATGGAACGGGGGCAGGGGAGACCGGCAAAAAAACCGGTCCGACCATCCCGGACGCAGGAGCGCGGACCACGATGAATCGGGGACCATGGGACGGCGTTATTTCAGGACAAGTTTGATGGAAGGTTTGTCCTGGTAGCGGACCCGGGTCATTTTGATTTTCAATTTGAAAAACGCGCCTTTCAGATTTTGAAACGCCACGTCTTTGATTTTTTGCTTTTCGCCGCTGAGAAACGCTTTGTCGATTTTGTCCTTCACCTTCATGGCGTCTTTGTGGGCGAAGAAATCGAAAATCCGGCGCCCCACGATAATGTAGGGATCGGGCAGTTGAAGGGCCGCGGCGGCCGGCCGGTTGACGTATCGGATGGTATAGGCGGCGTCGATGAGGACGATGTCCTGGTCGCCCCGGTCCACGAAGCTTTTGAACAGCTCGTACCCGGCGCCGAGATCGCTCTCTTTTTTCCGCATCCGTTCCAGGGCCGCTTCATGGGCCGCCCGAAGATTGTCATGGCGGGCCGCCAGATCGTCGCGCTGGGCCTGAAGGCGGGCCGCCTCCTGTTTGATGCGCTCGTTTTCGCGTCTCAGTTCCGCGTTTTCCCGCTGGAGTCGCGCCCAGTCGGCATGGCTCAAAGCCCCGATTTGATCACCATGGCTCAGATGGTAAAGCCGGTTCGATTGAGTCATGTCTTTCCTCCTTAATTGGGTTCGGGTATGATCCGGTCTGACCTTGCAGTTTCTTTTACCGGCGGTTTGTTAGCCGAGTGTCAGGGAAATGTTAGAATTTCGTTAGCGCCGGTTTTTATCCGGGCAGCGGCGACAAACGAAAAAAAAGGGCGGTAAACGAAAAAAAATCCTTTTCCTAACAAAACGCTAACAATCGCGGTTTATATATGGCTCTTAGAGCCTATCCGCGACGGAGCGGCGGCCAACCCACTGGAGAGGAGAAAAAATGCCGGAACAAAAGATCAAGATCGAAATGGCCATGGCGGAGGCGGCGGAGTGGCTCCGGGATCTGGCGGATCGACTCGAAAACCCCGAGAAAGACCCCGGCGATGCCGGCCTGCCCAATCTGGGCGATTTCACCAAAATGAAAATCAGGTTTAAGCGGGTCGGGGACCGCGTCAAGGTCAGTGCCAAGGTGAAGGGGAGCAAGGCGCCGTCGGAGGCGGCGCCCGTGCGTTCCCCGGAAACGGATGAGAACGCCGGGGAAGCGGAAACGCAAAGGGACGCCTATAAGGACTTGAAGACGTCGATGAAGAAAACCTTCAAGGCTATAAAAGAAAGTTTGGACGCCGACGCCCTCCCCCCGGCCGATGTGGTCGCCGCCTTCTTGTCCGACTCGGAGCGGATGATCCGATTACCCGGCTATGGAGACGAATATTACGAAGCCTACCGGGCGGCCTGTTTTCGATTCAGGGAGGCCCACCGAAGCGCCGACCTCGCCGCCTGCAAAATCGCCCGCGACGAACTGGAGCGGCTGAAAAGTGAATGTCATGACCGATACAAATAAAAAGGTGGCGTTCAGGGACCCCGACGTCGACGAGGCGGAGAGGGCGGACGAAAACGGGTGCATCCCCCTGACGCCCCGGAAAATCCCTGACGGCATTACCGAGTCGGACGAGCGCCGCTTCTGGTCGGTGGTGTCGGAAGACCTGTCCGACGAGCAGAAGGCGCGGATCGCCACGCCGGCCAGGACCTTCCCCCGCCAGGAGGCGGTGCTGGCGGTCCACTGGCACCCGGAGCATGTGCCCATGGACCTGATCCGGCGGCGGATCGACGCGACCTTTCCCGACCGGAAGACCGAACTGATCATCCCCACCCAGCACAACGAGCTGATGCACTACGACGACTACACCGGCGTGGAGGTGGACTGCTACTCCCAGGGATTCAACCAGAAGGTGCAGCTCCTGCTCCATTTCGAGTCGGAGCGGGCGGCCGACGCCGCGGTCCTGAAGGAGATGCTGGCCCATACCTTTAAATATCGGTCCTCCCAGTTGTTCGATTTCATCCGGACCCTCACCGATCCCGCAAAGGAGCGACTGGACCGGGCGGCCCGGGAGACCGGCGCCAACCCGGCCCTGGTGGATTTCGTCCGGGCCTATGTGGGGAAAATCGCCGACCTGATGGACCGGCGCGCCGACCGGATTCCGACCCGTTCCATCAAGAACAAGATCCTCCGGAACTTCTTCGACACCCTCCGGCCCGACTACGGCGACGCCCTCATCGACCGGTCCCAGACGTTTTTGACCGCGGTCAAAAAAATCGTCAAGGCCCATTTTCCTCCCCAGTACTTTTACCGCACCTCGGAAGTGATCGAAGAGGCGCGGTCGCTTAGCGCCGGCATCGTCATCCCGCACCCGGAACAGTTCTGGCCCGTTCTGCTGGCCGATTACGATGTGGACGGCATCGAGGTCTGGAATCCCCAGTCCCACCAATACACCCAGTTCCTGATCTCGGTGCTCAAGGACAAGAACCGGCGCCGGGCCGGCGCCAAACGGCCCCTGCTCATTTTCATGGGCGACGACACCCACATGGCTGAAAAAACCCTGGTCCCGGCGGATCAGAAGCCTGAAAAGGCCAACCGCGAGATCGGACATCAGCCGGCCTGGGACGATCTGACCATCCGGAAAGTCCTGATCATGGCCAACAGCGGCCGACGTCAGGTGATCGCGGCCTATAAAGAGCGGCTGGCCGCCGGATAGACTCTAAACGACATTTGGAGCACATCATGTCCCAAGACGAACAATTTGAACACGAATCCCTCCAGGATGCGGACAGCATCGCCCAGTACCTGGGCGCCCTGATCGAAGGGTTCCGGAACGGCCGCATCTCGCTTTCTTCCGACGGCCACGAACTGATGCTGACGCCGGACCCCCTGGTGCAGTTCAGCATCAAGGCCCGCAAAAAAGGAAACAAAAACAAGCTGTCCCTCAAAATTCAGTGGAAGGACTCGAAGCTGAAAAAAGGCAGGGAGAGCGGCATCAAGATCGGAATCTGACAAAATCATGCCGACCCTGCCCACCATCGTCGACAACGCCCGTTTCCTGGTGACCGAGGTTCAGGAGCAGGTGAAGCTCACTTGCGGCCTCCTCAACGAGATCGACCGCGGACTCATCGAAAAGATCGCCGCCAAGGACGACTACATCGACAATCTCAAGACCACCGTCGAAAACCTTTGCTTTTCGCGGATCCACAACGACAAGGACGCCGATGAAGACGAGGCCAACGCGGTCCGGTCCCTTCACGTCATCTGCGTCAACCTGGAGCGCATCGCCGATTTCTGCGTCAACATCTGCCGTCAAACCGACTACCTGGCGGACGGGACGTTCATCCACGATTACGACTACCAGACCATGTTCACGGTCATCCAGGAGGGGTTGTCCAGGGTGATCCCGGTGTTCGGGGACCGGAACCTGTCCGGCGCGCTGGATATCTGCAAAACCGAATACCGTCTCGACGGACTCTACAAGGAGAGCTTCGACCGGATCATGATGGAGATGCGGCGCAAGGACGACGTCCAGGACTTCATCACCGTCCTGTTCATCTTCCGCTATCTTGAACGGGTGGGCGATTCCCTGCTCAACATCGGCGAGGCCCTGATCTTCGCCATCATCGGCGACCGGATTAAAATCCGCCATTTCGAAGCCTTGCAGCAGACCCTTTCCGAATCGGGGTTCGAAGGCAGTCTGTCGGACATCGCCTTCAACTCCATATGGGGGTCGCGCTCGGGGTGCCGCATCGGCAAGGTGGACAGCAAGCACGAATCCGCCCATAAAGCCCAGGGCCTCTTCAAGGAGGGGGCCAAGCGGAAGATCCTGAAGGAACGGGAGAGCATCCGGCGGTGGGAGACCATCTACCCGGGGATCGCGCCCCAGGTTTTCGGGTTCTACGAAAAGGGCGAGACGGCCTCCATGCTGGTGGAATTTCTGTCCGGCTGCACCCTGGAACAGGTGATTCTCACCGAAGAAGAGGAACTCCTGGCCAACGTGACCTTCGTCTTCGAGCAGACCCTGGAGGAGATCTGGGAGGGAACCCGGACCGAAGGGGCCGTCTCCACCGACTACATCGCCCAGTTGAAGGCCCGGCTGGACGCCATCCGCCGGGTCCATCCCTCGTTTTACCGGCCGGAGGGGCGCATCGACGCCCTTGACATCCTGTCCACGGAGGCCCTCATGGATCTGTGCGCCCGGATCGAAAAGACCCTGCCGGCGCCCTTTTCCATCTTCATCCACGGCGACTTCAACGTCAACAACGTCATCTACAACCACGACAAGCAGCGGATCAACTACATCGATCTCTACCGGTCCAGAATGGCCGACTACGTCCAGGACGCTTCGGTGTTCCTGATCTCCAATTTTCGGCTCCCGGCCTTCGAAACAGCCACCCGGGACCGAATCAACCGGGTCATCGACCATTATTTCGATTTCTTTTCCCGCTTCGCGAATAAACACGGCGACAGCACCTTCGAGGCCCGGATGGCCCTGGCCCTGACCCGGTCGTTTTACACCTCCAGCCGGTTCGAGTTGAATTACGCGTTTGCACGGGATATGTACTTGCGAGCCCAGTTTCTGATGGAGAAGCTGGCCGCCCGCCGGGACGAGCCCTGGGAGACGTTTCGGCTGCCCCGGCGGATTCTGTTTTACTGATGAACCTGCAACAAGGGAGCGCATAACATGACGAAAATCGGCGTGGTCGGCACCGCCGGCGGCTGGTCCTCGGAGATGCTGGCCGACGCGGCGGCCCAGCGGACCGGACATCGGCTTCTCATCGACATGGGCGATGTCGGCCTGGATCTCGATTCCGGAAAGGCGGTGTTCGGCGGCGTCGATCTGTCGGAACTGGACGCGATCATCATCAAAAAGGTCGGCGCCCGGTACTCGCCGGATCTCATGGACCGGCTGGAAATACTCCGGTTCCTCAACGCCCGGGGCCTGCCGATGTTCTCCAGGCCGGACCGGATCATGGGTCTGCTGGACCGGTTGAGCTGCACCATAACCCTGCGGCTGGGCGAAATCCCCATGCCGCCCACCACCATCACCGAGAGCGTGGACAAGGCCCTGGATGCCGTCGATGCCTACGGCGAGGCGGTCTTCAAGCCGCTTTACACCACCAAGGCCCGGGGGATGAAGGTTATCCGGCCGGGCAAATCGGCCAGGGCGGAGATCGATGCCTACAAGGCCGAAAACACGCTCCTCTACGTCCAGAAGAAGATCGATCTGCCCGAACAGGATCTGGGCGTGGTCTTTCTGGGCGGAACCTACCTGACCACCTACGCCCGGCACAACGAAGCGTCCGCGACCAACGGGGAGACCTGGAACACCACCACCCGGTCCGGCGGCAAGTACAAGCCCTATGACCCGTCGGCGGACATCATCGCCCTGGCCCGGCGGGCCCAGGACCTGTTTGGACTCGATTTCACCTGCGTCGATGTGGTGGAGACAGCCGACGGTCCCATGGTCTTCGAGGTATCGGCCTTCGGGGGGTTCCGGGGCATCCGGACGGTCGGCGACATCGACCCGGCCGGGCGCTACGTCGATTACGTCCTGGAAAGGATCGGATCATGACCGCCCCCCCGCCGACCTGCGCCGATCTGGCCGACCGAATCCGCGACGCCCATCCCGCGGAAGCCGCCATGACCCTCCGGTTCGGGGATTGCGCCATCCGGGTGGCGGCGGACCGGTCGTCCCTCATCCGTGCCCTGACCGACTACTTCGGCCCCTTTGTGCGCGACAATGAGGAGAGAAGCGACGCCGGCGCCATCCGCATTTCAGTCCACGAAGCCCCTCCGCCGGCCTTCGACGTCCCCTTCGAGGTCAAGCCGCCCGATCCCGGAAAATCCAAAATCAAGGAGGAATTCCTCGACTTGAGGGACGGCCGGATCGTCCGGAAACGGCTCACAGGCATGTTATTCATCTTCGGCAACGACCGACATCTGGCCGTCGGTCCCTGCGAAGAGAACCTCAACCAGGTGGTCAATTTCATCAACAACCGGCACATCGAATGGGAATTGTGCCGGGGCGCCCTGCTGGGGCACGCCGCCGGCGTTCTCGTCAACGGCCGGGGGCTGGGACTGGCCGGATTTTCCGGCGCCGGCAAATCGACCCTGGCCCTCCAGCTCATGAACCACGGGGCCACATTTGTCAGCAACGACCGGCTGATGATCCGGCGATCCGGCCAGGGGTTGACCATGAACGGGGTGGCCAAATTGCCCCGGATCAATCCGGGCACGGCGCTGAACAACCCCAATCTGGCGGGCATCATGCCCGAATCGGACCGGCGGCGGTTTTCAGGCATGTCCGAAGCCGACCTCTGGACCGTGGAGCACAAATACGACGCGCCCATCGATTCCTGCTTCGGCGACGGTCGGTTCGTTCTGGAAGGCCCCATGGACGGGCTGGTGATTCTCAACTGGCAACGGAACGCGGGGCCGCCGACCCTGTCTCGGGTGGACCTGAGCCGTCGTCCCGATCTCCTGCCCGCCTTCATGAAATCCACCGGACTTTTCTTCCTCCCCTCAGACGGTTGCGTTATGCCGGACCCCACCGAAGCGGTGTACGCCGAGCATCTCGCCGCCTGCGCGGTATGGGAGATCGGCGGCGGGATCGATTTCGAAAGCGCGGCCCGGGACCTGATGGCATGGTTATCCAGGTAAAGCGCCGGCTGGCGCTGCCCGACCCGGTCCGGATGGCCCTTTATCAGCGGAGCCCGGACCTGGGGCCCAAACTCCTCTTCTTTTCCGGCGGCACCGCCCTGCGCGCGGCCTGCGCGGAGATCATCCGCTACAGCCACAACACCATCCACATCGTCACCCCCTTCGATTCCGGGGGGAGTTCCGCCAGGCTCCGGGATGCCTTCCGGATGCCGGCCATCGGCGATGTCCGCAACCGGCTCCTCTCCCTGGCGGACCGGAGCCTCCACGGCAACCCGGAGATCTTCCGCCTCTTCGCCCACCGGTTCCCGGAAGACGGCGACAGGGCCGAACTGGCGGACGTTCTCGACCGGATGATCCGGGGAAAGCACCGCCTGGCGGCGGCCATCCCCGATCCCATGCGGAAGATTATCCGCCACCACCTGGATCTGTTCCGCCGCCACATGCCCGATGATTTCGATCTGCGGAAGGCGTCCATCGGCAACCTCATCCTCACGGGCGGGTACCTGGACAACGGCCGCCACGTGGACCCGGTGATCTTCATCTTCTCCAAACTGGTCCAGGTGCGCGGGATCGTGCGGCCCGTGCTCAACCGCCACCTCCATCTGGCGGCGGAACTGGAAAGCGGGGAGACGGTGGTGGGCCAGCACCGGATCACCGGCAAGGAAACGGCGCCCCTAAAAGACCCCATCCGCCGGATTTATCTGAGCGACCGGACCGACTCCCCGCGGCCGGTCCGGCCCCGGATCCGCGACAAGATGAAAACCCTTATCGCCGGGGCGGACCTCATCTGCTATCCCATGGGCAGCTTCTACTCCAGCCTCATGGCCAACCTGCTCCCGGACGGCGTAACCGCGACCATCCGCGACAATCCCTGCCCCAAGGTCTACGTCCCCAACACCGCCCCGGACCCCGAAACTTACGGCATGACCCTGATGGACGGCATCGACCGCCTCCTCCGCCGCCTGGGGCCGGGCCGGGACGCCCTCGACTTCGTAATCCTCGACCGAACCAACGGCGACTACATCGGCGACATCGATGACGCCCGGCTCGAAAACCACGGCGTCAAAATCATCGACTGCCAACTGATCACCCCCGAAAGCCGCCCCTTCATTGACGAAAAGCTGTTGACGCCGGTGTTGTTTTCGCTGGCGTGACGAGAAAAAGGACGTTTTATGAAAAACGTCCTGCTGTCACCCGACGAACCGGCCGGTCCCATCGCAAAAGGGCGTATCCCATTAAATCCAATCGATATTTTCCTCTTGACATGGGGTTTTGGCTTCGCCCCGTTAACAAGGCCGGCCAGAAATTATCAGGGCAAGTTTTGCCTGGATAACAGGTAAAAAAAAAGAGTTTATCAGGGCGAATTCGCCCTGATAATAGGTGAAGGCGGGAATTAATATGGCTAATTTGCCTGGTAATCAGTGGTTATGAGAAAAATCGACACCTTGACATTGTACACCCATAGGTGTACAATAGGTCTATGAAGAAACGCGATTTAGAAAAGGCGCTTGGGAGGATCGGTTGGACGTTTCTTCGCCATGGAAGGCGCCATGATATTTGGACCGACGGAGAACGTGAAGAAGCAATCCCTCGCCACAACGAAATAAACGAAAAGCTTGCAAGAACAATTCTCGGGCGAGCCGAGAGGAGAAACTGATATGCGTTTTTACGGGAAAGTATACAAAGACGGCACGTTCTGGCTGGCGGAGCTGCCTCTTCTCGATGCCATGACACAAGGCCATACACGAAAGGATGCCTATGCCATGGTTGAGGACCTTTTGGAAAGCTTAGTGAACCGTCCAAATTTTAAAGTTAGTGTGCATCCGGGCAAACACGGTGACTTTGAGGTGAGTGCAAACGATCCTCGGTTTCTGATAAGCCTTTTTCTGCGAAGGCAGCGGGAGAGAAGCGGTCTTTCGCTATCAGAAGCTGCCGAGCGACTTGGCGCCAAGTCTCGCAATGCCTATGCTCGTTACGAGCGAGGAACATCAATGCCCAGCTTGGAGAAATTGGTCGAATTGTATCAAGCCGTTGCTCCAGGTAAAGATATCGTACTTCACGATAGTGCAGCCGCATAACCCAGCCAGTCACCGTACGGCAAAAAATCGCCGCCTTTGACCGGCACGTTATGCCTTTTAGGAAAGAAAAAAATGCAAAAACACACTGTTAGCTTAACAGATAATGAATTCCGGCTGTTTCAGATGATTCGTGGAACCGATCAGACAGGTAAAATAAAAAATGACCTGATTGAAGTATTTATCAGACAGATTGAACTTTTTTCCGGGTTTACCGCCGGTAAGTCTGAGAAAAAATGGTTGCAGCTGCACTCCATTGCCGTCGGTGAGCTTAGGCGTTAGAATTGCATAAAATAGAAGTCTTGAAAAAGAGATACTGTGATTGCAGTTCAGTTCTAATCCATTAGGAAAAAAGGATAGCCAGGATGGCGGGTGTGGACCATCCTGGCTATCCAGGCTAAATCCTGACCATCCGGATTCAAAAGGGGATGAATCCGGATGGCCGTCAGGGTTCGACGATCAGTTGACGATATGGAGATCCAGGTACACCAGCCGGTGGTCCGAACTCTGGACGTCCGGCCCCACCAGGTAGTAGAGATCCTGGGTGGCGGCGGGCCAGAAGACGGCGCCGTCCTCGATGGCGAGCCCGAAGTCGGACGGGAGCGCGTAATCGGCCCGCATTTTCCAGTCGGCGGTGTGGCTCTCCGCAAAAGGGTTCGACGGCGCGTTTTCGGGGCCGCCGGGGCTGACCGGCACAAAGGTCTCATTCACCGGCGTCGCGTCCAGCACCTGATCCACGGCCCCGGCGATGCCGTCCCCTTCGTCGGGCGAGGCGTTCAGATCGCCCAGGATCACGAACCGCGTGTCCGCCGGCAACCCGCCGGTCGATCCGGCGTCGTCATAAATGTAACCGCCCTGATCCGGCGCGACGTAATCGGCCCAGAACCGGATCTCGTCGTGGTTCCGCGTGCCGTTGCGGTCCTCGTCGCCGTCGAAAACCGGCGGGGTGGGATGGCTGGTCGCCAAAGGCCCAACTATAGGCGTAGGGTTCGGTTCCGCCGGACGCCTGGGCCTCAAACCCGACGGTTTCGCCGGTGGGGACCCGGGAGTTATCCGCGGTGAAGACGACGTTGACGCTGTCGGGCAGGCCCTTGGTCGCCTTCAGGTTGTCCACGCCCCAGCGCCGGCCGTCGCCCCCGCCGGTTCCGGTGGATTCATACACAATGGCCACATAGACGTCGGTTCCAACGTAATCGGAGATGTCGATGTCCCCGCTATTGTGCCACGTTTCAGCGTCGCCGGTAAAATCGACCGTCAGGGGATGCCAGGCGACGGACGGGTCTGAGGGGTCCCCGAGCTGGGCGGCGCCCGCGGCCCATGCGCTGTCGTCAAATTCGGCCGACGTCCATTCCGCCGCCGGCATCGCGCCGTCGTCCAGATACCGCCATTCGGACCCGGTGCAGACATACGCGGTCTTTTCGATGTCGGCCCCGGTGAAGGGGAGGGTCAGCACCTCGCCGGCAAGAGGCTGCCATAGGTCCAGACCGGCGGGCAGGGCGAAGGGATCGGCATCCTGCTCGGCCTGGGTCAGGACCGTCACCGCGGATGGATCGTAGATGATCCCGTCGACCGCGTCTTCCTGGCTGCCGAATTTCACCGTGCGGATGTTCAGGGCGTCGGGGGACGCGTGGATGAGCTTGAACTGCCAGAAGGAATCGCTGTCCAGGGTCCAGGGCTTGTCGTCGTCCGTGGGCCGGGTGGGGGCGCCCCAGGAGCCTTCACCCACGAACACCGTGCCGGCCGCGTCGTCCCGGGCGAAGTCCTGGTAGCCGCACTGGCCGTCCGACGGTTTGAGCGGATAGGTGTACTTGACCATGTGGGTGTCGCATTCCACCGTCAGGTCGAGGCCGTTGTCGTAGAACGCGTCGGCCCAAGCCGCGATGCGGCCCGTCCCCTCGGCCTTGCCGCTGGTGTGGGGCCGCAGGGGCCGGTGGTAGTTGGCCACCAGCCAGGTCACGGAATCGCGGTAGTTGGCGATGTCGTCGGCAAACCATTCCGCCTGCCGGTTCCATTGGGTCGCGTCCTGACCGTCGAACGCCCCGTAGCCGACGCCCGGCTCTATCTCCGTATTGAGGGTGTAGAGCCGCATCATGTCGCCGGCGATATTCATGGCGTAGTAGGCGTCGGGGTTGGGGATGTTGAAGATCTTGGCCATCATGTCGGTCACGTCGTTTTCGTGATTGCCGTGGCAGGGGAGGACCGGGTACATCCGGCCATCCGGGCTGATCGTAGACTGCCATTCGTCCAGCCACTGAACCCATTCGTCGTAGGTCCCGTCGTTCATGTAGTCCCCGCCGTGGGCGATGAAGAGCGGCCGGATCCTGGAAATCAGCATGTTGCCGTGCCGCCGGGGCGTCTCGTTGGTCCGGGTGTCGCCGCCGGCCACGAAGGTGAAGTCCGTGGGCGCGTCAGGCGCGGTCTTGAACCAGTAGGTCCCGCCGCATCCGGTGGAATTGCAGACCTGGAAATGGTAGGCGGTGTCGGGCGCGAGGCCGGTCAGCTCCGCGAAATAGCTGGTGAGGACCTTGTCCGCATCGCCGCCGTCTCTCGGGTTGGCGTAGGCGGTCGAGGCGACGGTCTCCTGGGTCATGGCGTTCGTCAAATCGGCGTTCGTCGCGTATTTGACATAGGCGTTGTCGCCGTCCATCTGCCCGAACCCGACCGTCACTGTGGTGGCCGAATCGTCGGTCCAGACGAGCCGGTACTGGTGAATGGGCGATTCCCCGGAGGATACCTCCCCGGTATCGGCATGGAGGATCACATCCACGTCCGGGCTGTCGTCCATCCACAGGGCATAGAGGGATTGACCCAGGGATTTCGTTGTGGGGTCGCTGCTGGCCAGCATGCCCTCGATGGCCGCCAGCGTTTCGGCGTCCGGCGATTCGTTGCCGGCGTAGTGGGCGGCAAAGGCGGCGACGA
>JAABTM010000373.1 GCA_011389855.1 Desulfobacteraceae bacterium | reverse complement strand
CAAGTGTGACGCCTCCGCCCATGGCATCATTGATATTTTTCAAAGCCTCCTTCATGATGCCCGGCAAGTGCGTTATCCGTTTGATGGTTCCGCCCAAAAGCAGGCAGGCGTCCCGCCAGGTTTCCTCGAATTCCAGGTGGTGGCTTTCGTAGAGGGACAGGAAGCCGGGATAGAGGGTAAGAAGTTCGCGCGTGGGAAAAAATACCGGCATATGAGCCGGATAAGCGTTGGGCAGACGGTCCACGGTGACTTCGGATTTGCTCTGGAGGGCGAAACTGAAGCCGATGTCAAGGTCTTCGTTGTCTGTATAAAGGGCGACTTCGCACCGGTCCCGCCCCTTTTTCCGTCGCGCCAGCCGGCCCAGGGACTCGGGGCGGAAAACGCCGATCAGCTTCTCCGCGAGCTTGGGTTGCAGGAACGTTTTTGTGGGGCCGTTCGCGCCGGGCTTTCTCCCTTCTTCGGCACTGGCGGCCAATACCGAATAGAAAAGTTTGAGCAGATGGGAGATCCAAGGCATGCGCCGGCAGCGTTTCCGGATCGAACCCCGGCTTCCCCTTGTTCATCTCGCAGGTTTCCCGCCAGCTTTTCCGGATGGCCGCCCGGGCCCGCTCCAGAACCCGCTCGTTGGTCGTGTTCTCCCACTTCACCAGCTCCCGGATGATTTCGAACAGCTTCTCCCGCTCCGCGTCTGCCTGGGCCTTGGTTTTCCCCGCATAATACCCCCGCTCGCCGCCCGGATCGTTGACCAGTTGGGCGAACAACACCGCCCGGGCCGCCGCCAAAGGCCGCCGGGCCCACCACAAATGCAGGGTGGACGGGTGCCCGTGGCGGATTGATTTCTCACGGGCGGCCGCGACTTCGATGTCGTCCAGGGGAAGGGCGACTTCGATGAGTTTTTTGGGTGATTTGATGGTGGGCATGGGTTATCCGTTGAATGAAATACTTTGAAGATAATCTTCTGCGTATTTACCGAGCAAAATTCGTCTTGTGGTGAAAAAGCGCGGCCATTTTTCGCTGAAGTACCGTTCAGCGAGGCTCGATAAAAATGTACTTGGTCTTTGGTTCCTTTTTCGAGCCTTCTTTTTCTCGTGTTCGATGCTGAATAACACCTTCCTACGTTCCTCGTTCAGGCGGTCGCAATTCAAATTCAGCACCCTTATGGTATTTTCCACCAGTTCTTCCATGGTGGAATAATGATTGGGTGAGATCGGCAAACCTTCACAGTTTCGGCTGTTGGGCGCCAGTTCGCCCGTAGCCCTATTTAGGTCGAACAGGCAGGGGAACGCCATCAGCTCCAACGGGTTCAGCAAATAGCCCTCGCAGGCTTCTGGTAAGTTGCCTCTTTGGATCAGATAGTCCTTATAAGCATCACAACTCAAATTTTGAGGCAATGGCTCAAGGTGATGGCCCGGATAGTTTCCAAGCGCCGAATTGCAGCCGCCCAGGCAGACGGCTAACATATTGTTCCAATCCAGAGCCCAATTGTGATCAGGCGACCTGTCCGACTTGGGATGGAAGTGTTCGACCCTTCGGCCCATGGGCGTATCCGGCAGTTGAATCTCGCAGAAGCCACATAAGCAACCCTGGTCTTCTATGCATTGACTCCTTATCTTTTCGTATAGATCACGGTTTTCATTCTTCAACGTCCTCCAATCTCCAGACGGATTTTCCTGGCGGTGAACCGTTAATTCTTCTAATTCCTCTCGCTCATCACTCTTGCATATCCGCTTCATCCGCCAATTCCCACTTTCGGTTTTCGATATATAGGTCAGCTTCGGTCAAAGCAGGTTCTTCACCCTGATAGATTTCGTCCAGTTTTATACGTTTTTCTATGGCATCATCGCTATCCCAATGGTCCTGATAAACCAGTTTAAGGTATTCTGTTAGGAGGATGGCATTGGGATTATCTTTAGGTCTGGGGTCAACTTCAAAAACCCTCTTAAGAATTCGCGAGGCTTCCGCGCCTCGGGTTCCTGGAGGTGAAGCATATACGACACCATTTTTCAAAATCCTCAGACTTTCGGATGCGACAGTTGAAATCAAATGCGGGCTGTGTGTTGTGACAATTAACTGGATTTTTGGAAATGCTTCTCGAAAAGCCGCTACAACCTTTTGCTGCCAGCTTGGATGCAAATGCATATCCAACTCATCCACCAAAACAATCCCCGGCGTTTGGGTCGTCGCTTCCGATCCGAGTTGGGGGTTTAGTTTGCAGCATCTAAAGGCGATGTCAGCGGCCAAAGCCAATATATTGCGCACGCCGTCGCTCAACTGAGCCACAGGCAGTTTGCCGCTGTGTTCATGTTCCGCAACCACTTGATCTGTGCCGGCGTCGTAACGGATAGTATGCCAACCGGTAGCGTTCAAGGGTTTGTTTACGGCTTTCTGAATCGCAGTGATCAAACCCGTAAGTTTTGTCTTTGAAGGCTCCTCTCGTTTCTGTGAAATCTCCAGCTTCTCCTGTAAATCAGCGAGAAAGACTTGTTTCAGCCAAAAAGCAAATTCTTTGTAGCTGGACGACGGGTTCATGCATTCTCGATATCCAATTGTTCGGCTCTCGGATAAAATTGATTTGTTTCTATCTTTAACTTGCTTCACCTCCCATAAACGCTCGGCGCCATAATACGAGAGAATGGGTAGAACAACATTTCCATGAGACCGAACATCCTCTTGTAGTTCCTTTCCCAAATTGGAGAGAATATCTGCCGAAGCAGTTGTTGTTTTGGATTTTTCACCCAATAACTGACGCGTCCAAAGCAGTAACTCATCGTTGTAAAGGGCGTGGGCGTATAATGAGATCGGAAACTGAGATTCCATTTCCAACGCATCAGGTCGTGTTCTCACAAGGCGAGCGTCTTCAATAGCAAATCCTCTGCTTTTTCCCTTGTCAAAGGCCCCGAGGTATGGACCAAATGCAACTGCTATCGCATCAAGAATGGCTGTTTTTCCGGAACCATTAACACCAACAAGCACGGTCAATTCCGAATGAAAATCAATAAGTAGATGCTCAAAGCATCTAAAGTTAGTCAATTCTATGGATTCGAGTTTCATACCGTCCGCTCCGGCGACGCCGCCTTTGACAGCAGGTCGTCCAAATCATAGTTGATGGTGGCCACCCCGAAATCGGGTTCCTGTTGGAAGGGATTGCGGATGTAAAACGGCCCTTCAACCCCGTCCCCGTCCACGATAACAACCGCCGGAATGAATTTTTCCGACGGGTTGAGTCCGTAGAGGACCTCGTTCCGGCTCACGGTGATGGCGCTCCTTCACCAGCCGCTTCAACATCAATCGGCATGTCAGGTGCGCCAAACATAGTTATAAAATCGTATTCTGGTTTTTTATTTTGATACCGAAACTCATTGATTATCGATCTTTTCATTTCATAAATTAAGTCTTTTTCTTGCTTTGAGTATTGACCTCAAAGCAAAACGCATGAGACGAATCAGGCGGGCAAAAAGCCTCACAGGCGTCTCAATCGAATACATTCCGAGACCTTACCCCAAAAACATTCCCGAGGTCAAACCAAATGTAAGCAATCCACAACCCTCTAAACGTCCTACCGGCAAACCGAATAGGCTAATGGCCACCATCGAAAAGCAACATCGCGGGCCCAAAGCGCAATGGGCGCATCATTCCGCCTTCCACCCCTTCAACGCCAACCCCACCACCTCTTCAAACTCATCGGCGAACACGATCTCCAGGTCCTCCTTCACATCCTCGGGCACGCCGACCAGATCATGCCGGTTTTTTTCCGGGAAGATGGCCATCGTCACGCCGGACCGATGAGCGGCCAGCAGCTTTTCCTTCATGCCGCCCACGGGCAGGATCCGTCCGGTCAAGGTCAGTTCGCCGGTCATGGCCACCTGGCGCTTGCAGGGCGTCTGGGTCAATAAAGAAGACAGCGCCACGGCGAGGGTGAGGCCGGCGGAGGGGCCGTCCTTGGGGATGGCGCCGGCCGGTACGTGGATGTGGATGTCGTGATCCTCGAAAAACCCGTTGTCGATGCCGAAGGTTTCGGTATGGCTCCGGAGGTAGCTCAGGGCCGCCTGGGCCGATTCCTTCATCACGTCCCCGAGGGAGCCGGTCAGGATCAGGTTGCGCCCGCCTTTCATCATGGAGGCCTCGATGAACATGACGACGCGATCCGGCGCTGGAGGTTCCGGAGGCCGGTCCAGCAGCGGCGCCGGCACCGGGCCGGTGGTGTTGGCGGTGGCGATGAACATGGCCTGGGAGAGATCAAAAGGGGCGTCCAGGTAATGGTCCGTAAACTGGCTGTTCTGTTCCGGGTCCAGCAACTCCAGGAGGGCCGCGGCCGGGTCCCCCTTGAAGTCCTGGCCGAGCTTGTCGATCTCGTCGAGCATGAGGACCGGGTTGTTCACCTCGGCCCGGCGGACCTCCTGGATGATCCGGCCCGGCAGGGCCCCCACGTAGGAGCGCCGGTGGCCCAGGATTTCCGCCTCGGCCGCGAGGCGGATGAGCTTCGGATTCAGGTTGGCCTCGGGTTCGTCCCAGAACAGGCAGCCGTTTTCATGGAGCGACCCATTGGCCATCAGTCTTGCCAGCATGGCCAGTTTCCGGAAACCTTCCGCCACCAGGGGCATTTCCATCGGCGGCTGGCCTTTGGCATCGATATAAAAC
>JAABTM010000372.1 GCA_011389855.1 Desulfobacteraceae bacterium | reverse complement strand
CCCGTCTCCACGGAGATGGGCTGCCGGCATTGCCACGGCGGCGAGTGGCGGATCGACGGGCGGACAGGCATCGCCGGCCGAACCGCCGACAACGTCCTCGCGGTCCACGACCGCATGAACGGCGCCGATCTTTCCGGGAAAGCCGAAAACGGGCAGCCCCAGGCATGTGGTTCCTGCCACGGCGCGGAAGGGTCGGATGCCCGAAATCTGTCGGCCGCCATCCATGGTTTTCACGCCGTCTACCTCGTCGACAACGGCGCCGACGCGTGCTTTGCCTGCCACCCGTCGTCTCCGGACACCTTCACCCAGGGGTTCCGGGGCATCCATCGGGAACTCTTTCTCGACTGCGTCAGTTGCCACGGGTCCATGGGTGAACACGCCGCGGGCCTGCTGAAGCACGCGGCGGATGGCGGCGACCGGTCCGCCCGAAAACGGCTGGCGATGATAGAAGGCGTGGACCCGGACGCCATTTCGCCCCGCCGCCCCTGGGCCCAGCAGCCGGACTGCCTCCACTGCCATGTGGATTTCCAGCCGCCTGAAACGGACAGGGTTCCCCCCGACAAGCGGACCGACGCCATGGCCGATTTGTTCCGATACCGGATGGACAACGCCGGCATCCTGTGCGCCGCCTGCCACGGGAGCCCCCACGCCGTCTACCCGGCCTCCAACCGCTACGGCGGCGACAGCCTCCAGCCCATCCAGTACCAGGGCGCCCCCTACCCCATCGCCGCCGACAAGAACTGCAAGGTCTGCCACACCGTCGATATGGAATATGAACTTCACCATCCCAATTCGTTGAGGATGTTCCGGAATGTCCAATAACGGTCTACCGCGCCCCCGCCAGGGTCTGCAAGAGCCCGATCACATCCCCCATGTCCAAGCGACCGTTCCCGTTGAAGTCGCCGGCCGGCGGGGGCGTCATCCGGCGGTTCAGTTCCACGCCGTCCACGGTGGACAGGGTGACCTTTTCGGTGAGCGGGGCCAGGCCGTCCGCCTCGATCCGCACCGAATAGCCGCCGGGCGGGGCATCCAGGGAGAACCGCCCCTCGGCATCGGTGAGGACGGTGTAGGGCGTGTCCTCCAGGACGACGGTGGCGTTGGCCACGCCGAGTCCGCTCTGCCCCGCGAAGTCGGTGGTCACCTGGCCGTAGAGGGGACTGACCTGCACGTTCTTGTCGATAAAATCCATAAAGGCGCCCACACGGGTGTAAACCCCGTAAAGATTCGGTTCAGCGCACCCCTCGCCCCACGACACCAGCCCGGCCAGCCGCCAGGCATCGCCATCCGGGACGATCAGCGGACCGCCGCTGTCACCGATGCAGGCGTCCTTTCCCCCTTTTATATCCCCGGCGCAGACCATGTTCCCGGTTATGGGATCGTCATACGAGTAGCCCGTGTAGGCGTTGAACGCCGTGTTGCAGGTCGGATTGGACACAATGGGCAGCGCCACCTGCTGAAGCGTTTCGGAAGGACTCAGACGGTCGGGGTCGGTGTAGCCCCATCCCAGGGCGATGCCCGTCTCGCCCGTCAAAACCGTTCCCGATGCGATGAGCGGGACGGTCTCCCAGGAAAGACTCCGGGACAACGCCACCAGCGCGATGTCCGAGTCGAGGCTGTAGGGATCGTAATCCGGGTGCATGAGGATCTCCTGGACGCCGATCCGCTCCACGGGATCGTTTTTCAGATCATGGATCCCGACCACGGCCTCCAGCTCCGACGGCCGCATTCCTTCGACGCAATGGGCCGCCGTCAGAAGCCAGTTGGGCTCTATCAGGGCCGCGCCGCAAAAATGCCCGTAAAAGGCGCTGCTGTCGTCCGAATAGACCAGGGCGGTCATCCAGGGCCACGCCCCGGGAACGGCGTCCTGTCCCCCGACAATGCGGGGGGTGATGGACCGGGCCGAAGGACCCGCCAGCGCGGCGTCCCCCGATGCCGGCGCCGCGGCGGCCCAGGCCGCCAGAATGATCCCGAGGATGATGGCATATCGTTTGTTGTTCATCGTTTTCTCCATGGCGCAAACCGCGTTCGCGGTTATTCTAACCGCACTATAAGTCTCCAAAGGCGATTTTCAATTGATTCATTGGAGGAACTATCCTATATTTGAATAATAATCGCAACTCGGCAGGACAGGATACCATCCATTCGAACTTTTTTTATTGGGTGAACGCATGAAATACCCGGTCCGCTCCGCTTCTTTTTTATGGCTTCCGCTGCTGGTCGGGCTCCTCGGCCCGGCGGGATGCTTTCCCGACAAACACTACAGCCGGTACGCCTACGACGCCGTCCAGGCGGACTATGAAGACGCGCGTCCCCGCCTTTCGCCCCTGGCTGAAAAGCAGCGAACGGGCCGGAGCCGCGCCGTGGACCGGCCCGTCAACCTGAAAGAGATCATCGAGATCGCCCTGGCCAACAATCCGGATAAAATGATGGCCATCGCCCGAATCCAGAAGGCCGAAGCCGACCTCATGCGGACCAACGCGGCCTTTTTCCCGGCCATCGGGTTTTACACCGAATACATGGAGGGCGACGCCCCGTCCGCCTATCTCTTCAAGAAGATCGACCAGCGCCAACTGCCGCAACAGACGGATTTCAACCGACCGGGGCGGATCGAAAACTGGGAGTCGGGCCTCACCGGCCGCCTCAATCTGTTCAACGGCGGCCGGAACCTGCTCAACCGGATGATGGCCGAAACCGGCGTGACCATCTCCCGGCTCGACCGCCAGGTTGTCGAAAACTCCCTGGTCGCCTCGGCGATCCAGGCCTACTACAACAGCCTGGCGGCCAAGGCGTTCATCGATATCGCACGGGAATCGGTCGCCACCGTGGAAAGCCAGTTGCGGGTCATGAACGTCCGGTACCGGGCGGGCGGCGCCCTCAAATCGGACCTGCTGTCCCTGGAGGTCCGGCTCGCCGAGGCCCGGCAGGCGGTGGTGGACAGCGAAAACCAGTACCGGATCGCCCTCACCGCCCTGTCCAACGTCATGGGCGTCAGCCCCGAGCCGCCCATCCGGCCGCGGGAAGCCCGGGTTCTGACGGTGCGCGTGCCCAAACATTACCTGGGGGGCGTGGCCTTCGCCCTGAACCACCGGCCCGAACTGAAAAAGGTCCGCCGGCAGCTGGTCCGGTCGAGAATGAACATCGACCGGGCCAGGGCCGGCTATCTGCCCCGGCTGGACCTTCAGGGAAAATATTATGTGGACGACCCGGATCTCGATTACGAGACCGACCGGGAAAACTGGACCGTCGGCGTGATGCTCAACTGGGATATCTTCACCGGGTTTTCCACCCGGGCCGAGGAGCTGAAGGCCAAAGCGGCCCTGGAAGAGATGCTCTCGGCCGACCGAAAGACGGCCCTATCGGTCAAGATGGATGTCAAAAACGCCTACTTGAACGCCGAAGCGGCCAAAGCGCGCCTGGAAGTGGTCCGGGCCAGCGTGGCGGCGGCCGAAGAATCCCTCAGCCTGGTCAAAAAACAGTACGAAGGCGGATCGGCCACCATCACCCGCTACCTGGAAGCCGAACTCGACCGCAACCGCGCCCGAAATCGGGCCGCCGCCGCCTATTACGATCAGGACAAAGCCATAGCGGATATCGCCCGTGCGGTGGGGTATTGGGCGAAAATATCAGCGGGCGGTTCTGAAATCAAATGAAACTCAACGTCTTGCAAGACATCTGATTGCCATTGCAGTAAAAGGAAATGGAAGGGCGTCCATGACGACAAAAAGCGAAAGAGTTCCAAAAGAGATGACGCCGAAAGTCGCGTCAATCGTAAAGATGACCGATGAATTTTGCAAAAAACATTTGAATGACGAATACGAGCGACTGGCCCGATACGTTGCCGCGGCCCTTGCCCGAAAGCGACCGTCCCCCCTTGCAAACGGCAAGGAAAAATCCTGGGCCTGCGGGATTATTTACGCGCTGGGCTTTGTCAATTTTTTATCCGACAAATCAACGGAGCCGCACATGAGCATGACGGAGCTTTGCGACGCGTTCGGCGTCAGCAAAAGCAGCGGGGGCAATTATTCCAAAAAAGTGCGCGACGCCCTGGACTTGGTGCAAATGGACCCCAACTGGTGCCTGCCCAGTCTGATGGATGAGAATCCATTGGCGTGGACCATCACGATCAACGGGTTTATGGTCGATGCTCGGACTCAGCCCCGGCGCATACAGGAAATCGCATTCGAGAAAGGGTTGATTCCTTATATTCCGGAGGATTGACATTTGTTAGCCAAAGAACCAACGATCTACAAAATGGATTATAAAGCGTTTCTGGAGTGGTCGAATGAAGACGTCCATGCGGAATGGAAAGACGGGGAAGTGATCGTACAGATGCCGCCCAAATTGATTCACCAATCGGTTGTGGGGTTTTTAAAGCAATTATTGGCCCTGTACGCCGATTTGTTTGATCTGGGAAAGGTCGTTGCCGCGCCTTTTGAAGTCAAGCTGTCCCCCATCGGCGCTTCCCGCGAGCCGGATTTGTTTTTTGTCGCCAAAGAGAATCTGTCCCGTTTGACGCAGGAGCGGCTGAACGGCCCCCCCGACCTGGCGGTGGAAATCATCTCACAACACAGCGTAAAGCACGACCGGGATGAAAAATTCAGGGAATACCAGCAGGCGGGCGTCCGGGAATACTGGATCATCGATCAGATCGGAA
>JAABTM010000371.1 GCA_011389855.1 Desulfobacteraceae bacterium | reverse complement strand
TCCAGCTTTTCGCTCATCAGCCAGTTGGAAACATCGATGTCTCCCTCATAAACGTGAGGCAGCATGATGTCCAAAGCCTGGGGCCCCGAGCAGAAGAACAGCAGGCAAAACACCGTCAAGATCGAATAAACTATCCAATGCGTCTTCAACATGAGCGCCTCCAGGGTGATGATTTCCTCACACGCACATCCACCGCGAACAACCTGTCGCCGACGCCCATCACCGGGTTGATGTCCATCTCCTCTATGCCCGGCACATCCCGACCCAGCAGCGAGACCCGGACCAGCAGATCGGCCAGGCGATCCAGGTCCATGCCGGGCCGGCCCCGATAGCCTTGTAAAACGGGCAGTCCCTTGATGGACGCGATCAGGCGGGCGGCTTCCTCCGGGGAGAGGGGCGCCAGTCCGAATTGGACATCCCCCAGGGCTTCGGCCAGCACGCCGCCCAGACCGAAGGCGACGAGATGACCGAACGCGCCTTCCCGGCTCAGGCCCATGAGGACTTCCGGTCCGGAAATCTTTTCCTGAACCAGAACGGACCGGGCGCCGTCGATGGCCATCAAGCGGTTGAAGATGGGGTTGGCGTCCGCCACTGTTTCGGCGAACGCCACGCCGCCGAGATCGGTTTTGTGGAGGGGGCCGACCACCTTCATCACCCAGGGCAACGGCAGCGCCGAATCCAGCCTCTCCAGATCCGCCGGCCGCGCCACGATCCGCGCTTCAGGAAGGGGGATGCCGGCGGCTTGGAGCGCCTTTTGGATCACGTCCGGCGGGACCACCCCGGTCGCGCCTTCCAGAATCCGGGCCGCGGCCTTGCCGTCGTAATCCGCCGGGTCGGGCGCGGGGGCCGACACTCTGGGCCGGTTGACCATGCGGCCCAGGGCCCGGGCCATGGAGACTTCGTCTTCAAAATGGCATTTGCCGGCGGCCTGGAATTTTGACAGCGCCGCCGATGAGGAAATGGCGGAGGGAAAAGAGAGAAAGATGGGCAGGGGCAGGGCGTCCATGGCGTCGATGACCGCCTTGAGCACCGGCCAGTTGTCCGTAAACCCCGGATCGCCGAGCTGGACGGGGATGTAGTCGATGGCGTCGGCCTCGTCGTGGGCCACGATCTCCAGGACCCGGGTCACCTGTTCCGGGGTGCGGGTGGGCAGGATATCCAGTGGATTGTTCAGCCCGGCGCCGGGCGGCAGCAGTCGGGCCAGTTTGCGGCGGGTCTCCGGTTTCAGGAGGGGCGTTTGGATGCCCTGGCGGTTGAGTTCATCCACGGCCATGACGCCGAGCCCGCCCGCGTCCGTGACCACGCAGGCCCGCCGGCCGTCGGTCCGGCCTTTGGCCAGATGGAGGGCGGTGGCGACGTCCACCATCTCCAGCTTGCTGGTCACCCGGATCAGCCCGGCTTTGTCGAAAAGCGCCTGGACGGCCGTATCCCTGGCGGCCATGGCCCCGGTGTGACTGGCCGCCGCCCGCTTGCCGCTTTCGGTCACGCCGGATTTGATGGCCATGATGACGCATCCTTTTTCCGCGAGGCTTCGGGCGCAGCGGAGCAATTTCGTGGGCGACCCGATTTTTTCCATGTACAGCATGATGTGCTTGGAAGATGTTGGGCCGTGGGCTTGTTCGTACAGTTCCAGCACGTCCTCGACGCCCGTCTGGGCGGAATTGCCCACGGTCACGAAGGTGTGGAACGTCAGCCCCCGGCGCGTCGCCTGTTCGGCCAGGATGTCCACCGTGGCCCCGGACCCGCTGATGAAATCGACGCCGCCGGGCCGCATGTCCGGCAGCAGGCCCGCGAATTTGCCGGCGTGGACCGGGCTCGTCACGCCCAGACAATTGGGCCCCAGGAGGACCATGCCATGCCGGTTCGCGATGTCGGCCAGCCGGGCTTCGGCCCGCCGGCCCTGCTCGTCCATCTCCCCGAACCCGGCGCTCAGCACAATCACCCGCCGGGCTCCCAGCCCGGCCAGTTCCGTCAGCGCGTCGGCCACGAACCGCGCCGGGATGGCGATGTAGGCCAGATCCGGCGGGCAGGGCAGATCAGCGATGGACGCCAGGGCCGGCCGGCCCTGGACCCGGGGCGATTTGGCGTTGATGAGAAGCAGTTCCCCGGCGTACCCTTTTGTCAGCAGGTTTTCCACGATTTTCCCGCCGGGCTTCCCGGGGTTGCCGCTGGCCCCGATAACCGCGATGCTCGCCGGGGCGATGAATCCATCCAGTAGATTTTCCATTTCAATGGCCTTTTCCGGAATGAAGGGTGCTGAAAGACGCCCGAAAAGGGGTTTTGGTTTTTTGACATAGATCGTTTGAGGATGGCAAGGGGGGAAAGCTGTCAACGCCGCCATTTTAATGGTGTGATGGTCGAAGAGGCCGGTGGGCGTCGGGCGCCTGTTTGGACTCGCCCGGTCTTTTCCTGCCCGGTCCTCGTTCCGCCTGATCAGCCGAACCACCACTTACGGACCCGTATGAGTGGTGGTGTGGGAGGGGGGAGCCGTGAGGCTTCTCCCTATCCCCATCGCCGAAACGATTTACTGTATTGCCTCAGCGATTTTTATATCACCTCTAATAAGATCATTCACAACTGACGACCGATCAATTCCTTTTTTAGATGCAATTTTCTCTACAAAATTTAAAACTTCCTCATCAAGATAAATTGGTATGTTCAGCCTTGAATCTTGCCGATAAAATTTGCCTCTTTCACCTTCTGAAAAATCATACTCTTCTCTCATGTCATTCACCATATGTCTTAATTTCTTTCTTTTTTGCTTTCCTGCTTGAAAGGCTACACCGTGATTATCTAGATTAAGTCTTGCTTTTCTGGGGTTCCACTCAAAATTATAATTGATAGTCATCTTCTTATTTCTTCATGCTACATCTACGTCTTTTTTATTAGTCGTACGGTTGACCGCTTCGACCTGAAGCCGGAAACGGACAGGGTCGCGAGCAATCGCGGCCGACCGCCATGCGGAAGTCAGCAGAGGGCATAGTAGCCGATGGGAAACGAGCCGCGATGAAACAGGCGCGGAGGTCTCACCCCGGCGAAGGCCCGAACGGCCCCCGCCCGAATGGACGCGGGTAAATGGTTGTGGTTGTAAAAGAGCGTATACTTGTCGACATATTGCAACAGTTGTTGAAATGTCGTCATCGTTGAGTTCTTGAAGACCCGGCAGGGTTTCTTACCTGCTTTAACCAGCCGAACCGCCGCTTACGGACCCGTATGAGTGGTGGTGTGGGAGGGGGGAGCCGTGAGGCTTCTCCCTATCCCCATATTTTTTCATTGGAACCGGTGTCTGCAAATTAATTCATAGCTCAGACAAACATATTAACATCCTGCCTGAATAAAAAGTTCAGGCAATATCTGATTATAAGGAATGTGTAATTTGTTACAGTAGATCATTATTTGCTCCAGAGTGGCTTTTTCCTTCTTTGTTTCAATAAGTAATATTATATCTCTTTCCAATCCTGTAAGTTTTACCTTGTGCCGCAAATCCGCTTCGTTTATTTTTTCAAGCAAATGACTGTTTGTCTCAAGTTCTTTCAACTCTTTCAATTGCAAATTCTGGATATACTTATCTGTGTTGTCATATTTCAAGTCCTCGGAATTTTTGTCGACCTGCAATGACATGTCATTCTGAAATAAAACCTCACTGTTTCTTTCCACTTCAAGTAATCGGGCAATATCCAATGACTGGATATAATCGTCCTGCTCTTCGATTGTTTGCAAATTGTTATTTTTCATCACTCTCACTATATGCTGTTATTGGGATGATATTGTTATGATTGTCAATTCTGAAAATAACAGACAATTTTTCAGCCTGATTTCTCAATAGATCGTTTTGCTGTAACGGAACATACCCGCTAATGACAAAGCTCCCTGCAAATGGCATGGCTGCCTTCGACACCTTATAATCTTTCAGTCTGAATAAGGCGTTTATAGCTAAAAATGAAATATTTCTTTTTCTGATGACGATATTTTCAGCGATATGATTCAGATGTTTTGGCAACCATCTAAAAATTGGCTGCTTTAATGCAAGTTTTAAATCCATTTTTTATATCTTATTTATATTGATTCAAAAATAACCGCAGTATTATACAGAATCATGGGATATCAGATATTATGGATCCTGTGTTATCCGATATACCATGATCACCTTCATACATATCATAAGTGCAATTATTTGTATACATCTGTTTATTTTATACCCATGAATTTATAAGGATTTCCATGGTGCTTTTCTGTATATCCCGATATCCCGATATTCCAGAATATCCAATATCCGATGATTCCGTGCATGATGTTATCCATTCGGCATATTATTCGTTCACCGGATTGCCAGCCAAAAAGCGCCGCGCCAAAAAGATTCCAAACCTCGTATTGACCTCAAAGCAAAACGCATGAGACAAATTAGGCGGGCAAAAAGCCTCACAGGCGTCTCAATCGAATATATTCCGAGACCTTACCCCAAAAACATTCCCGAGGTCAAACCAAATGTATGCAATCCACAACCCTCTAAACGCCCTACCGGCAAACCGACCGGGCTAATGGCCGCCATCGAAAGCAACATCGCGGACTCAATGCGCAATGGGCGCATCATTCGGTTTTCCACCCCTTCAACGCCAACCCCACCACCTCTTCGAATTCG
>JAABTM010000090.1 GCA_011389855.1 Desulfobacteraceae bacterium | reverse complement strand
GGTGCTCCTGGCCGGATTTTCCTGCGGCATGGGCCTCATGGGCATGTTCGCCATGGGATTCGCCCTCATCCTGAAATCCCTGGGACGGCTGGCGTATTGAAGTATGTTTTGAAGTGGTTACCTTCCGTTATGGAAGAAGATGGCCATCTATGAAGGCCCCATGACGCGGGCCTCGGGGAGGAGATCATGAACCGATTGTTTTTACTGATACTGGCGGTCGCGCTGACGGCGACCACCGCGCCCCTCCATGCCGCGGACATGCCGCGCGCCCTGGCTGGATTCACGTTGGGGGCCGATGTCGAACAATACAAGGACCGGCTCCGGATGCGCTCCGACCTGCCCGTCCGCCATATGGAGTGCATCCACGAGCTGGAGATCAAGGAGACGCCGGGCTACAAAAGCGGCCTGGTGGCCTACGGCACCTGCGCCGAACCGGGGAAAATCCTCCGGATCAAACTCAAATACGCCAATCCCACCCGACGCTTCTATGAAAAACTGCTGGATCGCTTCACGTCCAAGTTTGGAAAACCCGTGGAATGGCGGGGCGACCCGTTTCACATTGTCATCGCCTGGAAATGGTCCTTCGAAGACGAAAACGGCGAACGCCTCAGCATGATCCTCCAGCACAACCTTAAGGACGAAGACGAGAAGATGGGCAATTCGGTGAAAATGACCCTGACGACCCGAATCCATGAAGAAATCGCCTGCTTCGAAAAGAAACACGGGCACAAGGAAGCGGCTGCGGATCTGCGCAAGAAGAAAATGGATGAGGCCGAGTGGGACGAGTTGATTCCGCAATAGGCGGCGCGTGATGTGGAACCCCTTTCAAAAGCGACCGACCCTGACCCGTGAGGAAGCCCTCGCCTGCCGGCCGGTGAAAAATCACCAGGTGACGGAGACCCGGGGCGAGGGCGGGGAGGTGATGCTCTCGTACCCGGTCCGGATCAAACCGTGGATCGCCGGCCTCCGGCGGCGTCTGGGGGGCGGAGAAAAACCCCTGCCGCCGAAAAAGCTTCAGCTGGATGAACTGGGAACCGAAGTGTGGGGACTCATCGACGGGCGACGTCCGGTCAAGGGGATCATCCGGGCCTTCAAGGAAAACTACAAGGTGACGGACCGCGATGCCGAGATCGCCGTCACCCGCTTTCTCAGGGAACTGGGCAAGCGCGGATTGATCGGGTTGCGATAGATGGCGGCCATCGACTCTTATCCGGATCCGTATGCTGAAGAGAACCGGGCGGCGCTTGGCGTCCTGGATGATTTTTTCGACCAGGTCGATGCGGATGCGCTTTTTACCGACGATGATCCGAAACGGCTCCTGGAAATTCGGGAACATGTGCTTTCGGCCCTGCGCCATCTGCTGGTGCGGGGCCGGTCTTTTCTGGAGACGACGCGGGGGCTGGACTGGCCTTATGGGGCGCCGGCGGATCGGAAAGCCGGCTTTGTTTCTCTTGCCCGGAATTCGGAAGACAGTTCGATCCGGGACGCCGCGTTTCGGTTTCTGGCGCGACTCCCCTTTCCGGGCCAGTGGGAGTGGCTGTCGCGGGCGGAGAAACGTTTGGCGGATGATCCGGAGTTCTCGGCGCTGTTCGAGGAAGAACGGCGGAAAGTCGCCCGGAAAATCGAGAAGAAGCGCCAGAAACAGTTCCAGCTTCGCCATTTCTGCCAGATTCTGAAACGGCCCCGCCTCCCGGAGGAAAAGGGAATTCTCCGGATTTTTTCTCTATACTACCTGTTTACCGATCCCGGGCTTTTGGATGAGATCGGCCGCGACTATCTGCTGTACGTGGAGCCCGCCACCGGCGTCCTTTACCGGCACACCTGGCTGCGGGCCTTTTCCCGCCTTCCCGATCCCTGTCTTTTCGGGCTGGGCGGGGAGGGCGACGCCGCCTTCCTCGGGTCTCAGCCGAATATCCTCACGACCCCTCTGTCCCATGGCGATTTCCTGGAACCGGATGAAACCCCTGAACCGGACGGGGCCAAACGCTGGGATGTGATTTTCAACGGCACTTTCGACGAAATGGAACGGAAACGGCACGATCTGTTTCTGTGGGCATTGCGCCAGCCGCCGCTTGCCGGCGCCGCGGCCCTTGTTCTGGGACGGGGGGAGGATGGGAACGTGGCCCGTTTTCAAAAGCAGGTGGATAGAGCAGGGCTTTCGAACAGGGTGACGGTGAAGGCGAACCTTCGGCGGGACGACGTCTATGACTTGCTGCCCCAATGCCGGGTCGGGGTGCATCTGGCCCTGTACGAGAACGGCTGCCGGGCGACCTACGAATATTTCCGGGCCGATGTGCCCTGCGTGGCCAGTTCCTGCATGGGCGGGATGAACCCGGAGATTTTCAACCCCATGACGGGGAAGGCGGTTCCGGATGGTGAACTGCCGAAAGCCATCGCGGAGGTGCTGCGGAGTTTGGGGGATTACCGGCCCCGTGAATGGTTCCTGAACCATTCCGGCAGCACGCATTCAAGCCGTGAGCTAAATCGGCAGCTAAGGGCCATTTTTGCTGACCTTGGCTATGACTGGACAGAGGATATCGTGCCTCTGGGAAGCAGTGGGGCCAGTCGGTACGTAGATAAGGCGCATTATGAGCGATTTCGGCCCCAGTTCGAGGATCTCTTGAAGCCCTTTCGTTCCCGACCTCATTTGCCGGTGGCGTCGTTTGTGGACTGACCTGAACCTCATTCTTCCGGCCGTTTCAGCCGCTCCCGCCCCTCCTCGCATGTCCGGGCGATGGGAATAAAGCTGTCGAACCCCGCGATTTCGAAGACCTCCCGGACGTAATCCTCCATGGCGCACAGGACGATGGCGCCTTCCTCCGCACGCTGAAGGTATTTGGCCGCCTTGATAAACACCCGCAAACCGGCGCTGGAGATGTACGCCAGTTCGCTGCAATCCACGAGGATCCGGCGCGCGCCGTTTTCCATGGTTTCGGATAGCCGCCGATCGAAGGCGTCCGAGGTTTTGGAGTCGAGGCGGCCCGCTATTTTGAAAGCGGTGATGTCGTTTTCCGTATTTTCGATGATTTCCATTTGCGTTGCCTCTTAAATCCGCGGTTAGATCGTTTTGGTCATGGTCAGAATGTTCAGGCCTCCGACGCGCCGGTACTGGACATCGTCCATGCAATGCTTGACCAGCGTCAGTCCCATGCCTCCTGTCTGTCGTTGGCTCAGGGGGCAGACGGTGTCCGGCGGGTCCACCGAGAGGGGGTTGAAAGGCGCGCCGTCGTCGGTGATGCGGAAGGTGATGGCGTTGTCTTCCTGGGACAGGTGGAAGTCCACCGTGTGAACGGCTTCGTCCGTGTAACCATAGGAGACAATGTTGGTGAAGATCTCTTCCAGGGCCAGATTGAGCCGGAACAACACCTCCCGGGACAGCCCCGCCGACTCGGCGAACATTTCCAGATGGCGGGTCAGGACCGCCAGTTCCGACAGGTCGTTTTTCAGCTGAAAAGATACCCGCTTTTTTTTCTTCCGAAACATAATGCAAATCCCGGCATTGATCTTCGTTTCAGCCAAGTGGACACAATGGACTTTATGGACACTCCCAATCCCTCTGTCCCTCTGTCCCTCTGTCCCTCTGTCCCTTCCTTAAAGCAAACTCACCCCCACCTTTTCCTTGTAATGGTCGCAAGTTTCGGCGCAGTCCGAGATAAACCGTTCTTCCCATCCCTGGATCCGCTGGATCAAAATCCGGACGATCCGGGGCATCAGGTTGGGAAACTGCTCCATGGCCTTTTCGAATTTGTCCCGGGTCAGCACCAGGCAGGTCGCTTCTTCCATTATCCTGGCGGAAAAGAGGCGGCGCATGGATCCCAGGAGGGAGAGGCTGCCGATGAAATCCTCGGGCCCATAGGTGCGGAGGGAGACCGCGTTGTCGGTCCCCCTCAGGATTTCCACCCGGCCGGAGATGAAATAGAAGGCATGGCCGTCGTCATCTCCCTGATGGAACAGATAATCGTCTTTTTTGTAGGTTTCCCGTGCGCACATCAGCGCCACGACTTTCAGCGTTTCCAGGGGGATCACCGAAAAGAAATCGATGGTCCGAAGAAGCGCGAGGTTTTCCTGATATCCGCAGCGGGGATGTTTGTCAGGTGTTTCCGACGAGTTCATACAATACCCCTTTCCGGCCCATGAGGTCGTCATAGGCGCCCATTTCGACGATTTTGCCGGCCTTCATGACGGCGATTTTATCATAGTTCTTGATGATGTCCAGGCGGTGGACCACCGAGATGAGGGTGGTGGTCCCCTTCCACCGGGAGTCCAGCAAATGCTGGATCCGGGCCTGGGAGCTGTTGTCCAGCCCGGAAGTGGCCTCGTCCATGAGCAGAACGGGCGGTTTTTTCAAAAAGACCCGGGAGATGGCCAGCTTCTGCCGCTGGCCCCCCGACAGGTTTTCTCCCTTGTTGCCCACCTGGTACTGGAGCCCGATCCGGACCACGGTTTCCATGAGGTCTTCTTCCACCAAAAGCTGGATGATGGCCTGGTTAATTTTTTCGATGGTCTGGGGTCGGTCCGTCTTCAGCTTTCCGAAAAGGATGTTGTTGAGAAGGGTCTGGGAGTGAATGTAATGGCGCATTTCGTAGAAGGTGACGGCGTCGGGGTCGTCTTCCGTGATCCGGTCCATGAAAAGGGCTCGCCCTTCGAGGATGAGGTTTTCCAGCAGCGGGGGCATGGAGACGATGGGATGGATGCCCGGCGCGAATCGAAGCGCGGCCCGGAGCAGCATTTCCTGATCCACGGGGGACAACTGGTGGAGCTTTTGCCGCTTGAGCCGATCCGTCAGCTCTTTGTAATCGGGCAGCTCTTCCGGCTGGATGGGGCTCCGCTCGAACAGGGAAGGGTCGGGTTCGAGGTTGCCCAGGATGTCCACCACCTGCCGGGCGATGTCGGCGCCGAGACTCAAAAGGGGCCGGGTCAGGTCGGCTTTGTCGAGAAACCGTCTGAAATACCGGTTGCCGCACAGATGCTCGTGGGCGAAGTCGTCCCGGTTGGGGGCCCCCATGGTGATGTTCTCGGCCACGCTGGAATATTGGAGGTAGGCATTGGGGTTGAAAAACTCCACATCGTCGGACAAGGAGTCGGCTAAGGTTTGACGGAAATTTTCCCGGATTCTCAGGATCTGTTCGACGAGGCCGGCGTGCTGCTCCTTTTCCAGCACCGCGTTGAGGCCGAACTGGAGGACATCCACGAAAAGCCCGGCCTGCTGGATCGCTTCGATCTCGTCGTCCAGGCTCGCGGGTTCCGTTCCGTCTCCTTCCCGGGCGCTCAGGTAGGCGTAAAGGAGGTTCTCCTCGATGGTCCCGTCGAAGATGAAAGGGGACTGGGACACGATGCCGATGTTCCGGGCCACGTCCGCCTTGGTGAACGTGGAGACTTCCTTGCCGCCGATTTCCACGCTGCCGGTGGTGTGATCGAAGAGCTGGCCGATGCAGTGGACCAGGGTGGACTTGCCGCTGCCCGAAAACCCCACCAGGGCCATGTGCTCGCCGGCTTCGAGGTTCAGGGAGATGTTTTCCAGCAGCCGGATGTCGCCGTCGACCAGGAACGTGACGTCTTTGACCCGGATCTCGCCGGTCAACTCGTAGGGGGCGCGATCTTCGGGGACCATGGGGTGGTTCGGCATTTCGTCGAAGTATTCCATGGTGCGGCGGTAGCTGACGGTGGCGTCCTGGTAGGCCTGATAGAAGCCGATGAGTTCTTTCCAAGGGTCGTAGAGTTTTTCCTGGGCCGACAGAAACGCCACCAGGGCGCCCAGCTCCAGGCGGCCTTGAATCACCAGATATCCGCCCAGGAGGAAGATGAAAAAGGGGCCCAGGTTGTTGAAGAAATTGTTGGTGACCTTGACCCCGAATTTATAGAGGTTCCAGACGATCCGGGTCTTTAGCAGCGTTTCCACGATGCCGTCGAATTTGCGGTTTTCGGCCGCGAAGCTGCCGTTGCCGTGGATCTCCTGGATGCCGGTAATCGATTCCCCGATCTTGCTGGAAAGGGTTCGCGTGATGTCGACCCGCTGCTTGTTGGCCCGGTTGACGCGGCGCTGGAGCCGGGGGAGGATCAGCATGACCATGGGATAGAGGGCGAGGGAGACGGCGGCCAGAAGCGGATTGAGCCAGAGCAGGTAAGCGGCGAAGGCCGCCAGGGTCAGGAGGCTGGCCGCGGGCACCGCCAGGGCCATGCCCACGAAATCGCCGGCGGAGGCCAGTTCCGTGACCAGGGAGGAGACCACCATGCCCGGCTGGGATTTCCGGAAAAAATGGAGAGGCAGGGTCAGGATGTGCCGGTAGAGATCCCGTCGCATGGTCGCCAGGGTCCGCTGGCCGATGAGGGTCTGGATGGTGTTGATGGCGAATTTGAGTCCGCTGGCGAGGATCACCGATGCGATATAGATCCCGCAGTATTTGATCAGAAGTTCCATCTGGCCCATGGTGATGGCCTCGTTGACGATCCGCTTCTGCATTTCCAGGGGCACGACCCTGGCGACTACCGCCACCAGGATGATGATGATGAGCAGGATCTGAAGTTTGAGATTTCCGGGGGTGAAGACCCAGGAGAAGAGCGTGCGCTGGATCACCGGAACGTTGCGTTTCGCCATGGCGGTTCGCTCCAGGGGGCGATGGGTTGTCGTTGGGCCGTTGATCAGGCCAGTTTGAGCAGGACCAGGGTCACGTCGTCCTCCATGGGAGCGTCTCCCCTGAACGCGTCCAGGCGCTCCAGGACGGCGTCCCGGATGTCGGCGGCGCCGGCGGCGGCGTGCTCCCGGATGGCCGCTTCGAGCCGCTTCAGGCCGAAGAGTTCCCCGTCGCTGTTCCGGGATGTCTCGTTTTCATCGAGGTCGATGCTCAGCCCCAGGTTCCCGGTGCTGCCGACGGTAAGCCGGCGGCGCCCGAAAACCGTTCGGGCACGGTCCGTTCCCAGGCGGGTATAATCGTCCGATTCGTCTTCGATGAGTCCGGCTTCGAAGGCCACGGTTTCGGCATATTTGAGAACCGCGTAAATCCCGCCCCTGGCCTTGACGGAGCCGGCCACCGGCAGCGCATGGTCGCCCTTGATCATCAGCGTTCCGGGGATGGTCAGGCAGTCATCCGTTTTGAAGCGTTCCGCCAGTCGGGGGGCCGGGATCAAATCCGATTCGATCAGGCCCTCCGAGGCTTCGAGTTCCGGAAACAGCGACGCGAGCAGCGGCGCGAACCGCCTTAGCCGGGCGTCGGCGTCCCGGATGTCGGCCAGGGAAAGCGGAAAATCGGGGGGCAGTGAGGCCAGTGGGATGCGGTTTGGATTCCGCCAGAGAAAAGGGGTGCGGTTTCGGAGTTGATCGATCACGAATTGGCTGTCTTGGGGGGTATGAACGGTTTTTAGGGTCATGGGCGTATCGATTGGCGTCATGTTTGCATAGATGAATTCAAAAGACGATTCCACATTTGAATGGGTATTGTATCGTATTCGCTTTGCTTTTCAAAGCAGATTCGGGTATTCATTAGGAAATCGAACGCGCGGGGCCGGGAAAAATTTTCGCGTCATCGCCCCGCGGATGAGAAAAAACCGCGCCATTCGGGAGCGGAAGCCGCAAGGAGCACCTTTAATATGTTTCGTCCGAAAACCCTCCAGCAACGCCTGATGCTGTTTTTGATGCTGCCCGTGACGGTCTTGCTGATTTCCATGGGGACCGTTGGGTTTATTTACGCCCGGGACAGCATCCTGGAACAGTGGCGGGAAGCGGGTTTCCTGAAGCTCCAGCGGGCGGCTCACAACGTGGACATGCGGCTCCAGCAGCCCAAGGAATGGATGAAGATGTTCCTCCAGACCGGGGGCAAGGCCGATGTACAGGCGGTCCAGGAGATGATTCTGGAGCGCATCGAATCCACAAAAGGCGTCGCCTGGGTCCGGCTGGACTGGCGGAGGGACGAGGACTCCGCGGCCATGCCCATGTTGCGGATGATGCCCCGGCGTCACGGCGCCGGCGGAGCGGAGACGGCCCGGATGATGAGCATGCCGCACCGTTTCCACCAGGGCCGCATCGCCGAGGTGACATCGCCCTATTACGATGTGTCCGTGGACGGCCGGACCGTCTCCATCATTTCCAATCTGAACGACGCGGAAGGCCGAACCATCGGAACCCTGACGGCGGCGGTTCGGTTCGATTATCTCGTGGACGCGGTCTCGACCTCCGACCTCTGGGGCAGCTACAGGGCCTATATCGTCGACGGCGACGGGCATGTGCTTGCCGGAAACACGGAAACGCCGCCCCGGCGGTTGGGGGATAACGGCGACGAGCTGGGGAAAACGGCGCTGGCGGAGATGGCGGAGCACGCGGCCGGCGCGGTCATGGGGGAGGGGCATCCGCCGGAGGAGATCATCGGCTTTTTCCGGCTCCACGAAGCCCCCTGGTTCCTGGTGATCTCGGCGCCTGGCCGGGAGGTGCTGGCGTCCATCGTCCGATTCAGTGGATATTACCTGCTCGGGGCCGCATTTTTCATCCTGGTCACGCTGCTGCTGATCCGGTGGGTCGCCGGCCGAACGGTGGTCGCCGTCAAATCCGTTTCCGATGCGGCACGGGAGATCGCCGAGGGCCGGCTCCATCATAACCTTCCCGTCAAGAGCCGGGACGAGGTGGGCGAACTCGTCGCTTCATTCAACACCATGACCCGGCAACTGGAAGAACATCTCCGTCTGAAAAATTCCCTCGAGCTGGCCATGGAAGTCCAGCAGAATCTGCTGCCCTCCGAACCCCTGATCGTCGAAGGGCTGGATATCGCCGGCACAAGCCGCTACTGCGACGAGACCGGGGGCGATTACTACGACTTCATCGGGTTGCCGGAAATGGGGCAGGAGCCGATCGGCGTGGCGGTGGGGGATGTGTCGGGCCACGGCGTGGCCGCCGCGCTGTTGATGACTTCGGTCCGGGCATTCATCCGGAGCCGGGCGATCCACGCGCAATCGCTGCCCCGGATGATCGGGGACGTAAACCGGCTGCTCTGCATGGACACGACCCTGAGCGGCAGTTTCATGACCCTGTTTTTTCTCCTGATGGATGTCGCGAGCGACGAAATCCGGTGGATACGGGCGGGACACGAGCCGGCCATGGCCTATGCGCCGGCGTCGGACGCCTTCACCGAACTCAAAGGGCCCGGCATGGCCCTGGGCGTCGATCCCGAGAGCAGTTACGAGGAGGAGGGGTGCTCGACGTTGAGGCCGGGGGGGATCATCCTGCTGGCCACCGATGGCTTGTGGGAAACGGAAAACGGAGAGGGAGAACCTTTCGGCCGGGACCGGGTCAAAGCCCTGCTGCGGCAACACCACCGATCTTCTTCGGAAGAGATCATCGAAGCCATCCTGGACGCCCATGGTCGATTCAGGGGCGACGTGCCGCAGACCGATGACGTGACGCTGGTGGTTGTCAAGTGTCGGGAGAGGAAAGACGCGCTGTAGGCCGAACCCTGCATGCATTAACGGTCTGTTTTCGCTGAAAGTCAAATCGTGGAAATCTGGCATCTGGCTTGCAAAGACAAGCGGTTCCTCGCTATATCGTGTGGGTGACTTGCAATATGATAACTGATCATGTTAACATGTCAATATTATGCAAGATATAGATTTGATACAAGTTGGCTTGGGGTTGCCTGAACCTTGGGAGGTTAAGGCGTGTGATTTGGACATAGACAATGGATTTTTTGATATCCAAATCGATTTTAGTTCCGGTAGCTTGTTCCCTTGTCCAAAATGCGGCCGAAGGAAGAAAAAGACGCCTCGACAATCAAGCAGTTCGTCGAGGAAATGGTAAAGCGGGGAGGAGATCCGGCTACGATTGAACGTTAGCTGCGACATATCCCCCGCTTATATAAGCGGAGTCGAGAGCTATCTTCCGAACGCCCGGATAACTTTCGATAAATTCCACATTGTCAAAACCCTTAATAAAGCGGTTGACGATGTTCTCAACGCGATCCAGACCAAACTCAGGGATGCCGGCATATTTCACAACTGGGCGACCCTTCGAAGCCGTCTGGCGTCCCATTATCGGCTGACCACCTCCATGAAGAGATTCGATGGAAAAATGCTGTACATCCGCAAACCATCTAAGCCGGAGGAATGCCACAAGCTGATCTATGACGCCCTCGGTCTCAGCCACCAGCCCGGCGGGGTCTGCAAAACGATCATATAAATCGCCCCCCATCGGATTGGCCGATGACCGGCTCGAAAAAAGAAACGTAGTGCCAAAACGCGGCTTGTCATGGCTGCAACAAGCTGTATTTATAGAAATTAAAATTTGCAGCCATGAAGTTGGGTAAAGAGAGTGATGTTTTTCACCGGTCCGAACGGAAACCGGTTCCGGACCGGACCGGCTGACAAATCTTTTACAATGGATCGGAGAAAATGAAAAAAAACGTATTTATTATCGGTTTGGACGATTTCAACCTGCAGATGCTGCAATCCCTCAAAAATGCCGATGATTGCAACTTTATCGGCCTGCTCGATATTCACGCCCTGATCGACAGCGGCCGTTACCGGCTGGCGGACATGCTGGCGGAAGCCGAACAGGAACTGCAAAACTTCGACGGCCCCATTGACGCCATTAGCGGGTACACGGATTTCCCGGTGAGCACCATGACGCCGATTCTGTGCGCGAAGTTCAATGTTCCCGGCCCGACCCTCGAAAGCGTCCTGAAAAGTGAACACAAGTACTGGAGCCGGCTGGAGCAGCGGCAGGTCATCCCCGAGCATCTTCCCCGGTTTGACACGTTCGATCCGTTCGACGACGGCGCCCTTGAAAAAATCCCCCTTGAGTTTCCCTTCTGGATCAAGCCGGTCAAGTCCACCGGCTCCCAGCTCGGATTCCGGATCAACGACAAAAAGGCTTTTAAGCGGGCCATCGGAATCCTGCGGGAGAAAATCGGGTTGTTCAAGCCCTTCGACTACCTGCTGGACATGGTGGCGCTGCCGGAGGAAGTGGCCCGCGTGAACTCCTCTTTTTGCGTGGCCGAACAGATAATATCCGGGCGCCAGTGCACCCTGGAAGGCTACGTCCGAAACGGAGAGGTGCACACGTACGGCATTATCGATTCCATCCGGGAGCCCAACCGGACCACTTTTTCCCGGTATCAGTACCCATCGGCGCTCCCCGGACCCGTGCGAAAAAAAATGACGGAAATCAGCGAAAAGGTCATGACGCACATCGGTTTTGACCATTCCGCCTTCAACCTCGAATTTTTCTGGGATGAAAAACGGGACAAAATCTGGTTTCTGGAGATCAACACCCGCATCCCCCAGTCGCATTCCGATCTTTTCATGAAGGTGGACGGCGCATCCAACCACCAGATCATGCTCGACGTGGCGCTCAACCGGGATCCCCAATTTCCGAAGCGACAGGGGAAATTCAGGGTGGCCGGAAAATTTTTCCTCCGGGAATACCAGGACAAGCGGATCACCGGGATACCGACCAAAGAAGATATCCTGGAGATCAACGAAAAAGTCCCGGGCATGCTGATCGATATCCAGGGCAAAGTCGGGATGAGCCTCTCGGAGATTCCGGAGCAGGACAGCTACAGCTATGCCACCGCCTTTATCTACCTGGGCGCGGACAGCCAGAAAGAGCTTCTGGACAAATACCGGAAGGTTCGGGAGATGCTCCGGTTTTCCTATGAAGATCTTACCATACCGGCGCTTTTGCCGGAAAAAGCGCGGCAGACCTTGCCGGAAACCGACCCGCAGATCGCCATCCAGGTGCTGAGTTCTCCCATGGAGCTGCCAGTGGAAGAAGACGCGCCGTTGACGGGCGGGGTGCAGGATATGACCAGGCCGTGACGGGCAGTTTGTTGTGCGATGCTACACGTGATCCCTGGGGATCTCGTATCGCCAGTTTCGGGAAAACACCCGCTCGTCTTTTTCCCAGGCATCGAGTTCGGCATGCAGAAGAAAATGGCTCTCGGTTGATGTCAGCACGGTGCGGGTGACGGTCCGCGCGGACCAGTCTCCGCGGGTGAAGCTGCGCCGCCAGAGGGTCTCTCCCCGGACCGAATCAAAGTCATCGTCCTGGTAGGAATACCATTCGAGGGTTTTGCTGCCGACCGTCCAGTCGATGTCATCCAACCGGAAAATCCCCTCGTCCTTGATCACTTCGAGGGTGGAGACATCGTCGCCGAGATCGCGGACCACCCGCCATTTGAGATGCGGCGGCGCCAGGCGGGTCATGGCCGGCGGCGCCGCGCCCTCGGGTTCATCAAATGGACGAAGCCTGTCGTCGCTTTCCCGCGGCTTGCGCACGGGAAGATCCATGCGGCTTGCGCCGGTATGGATCGT
>JAABTM010000089.1 GCA_011389855.1 Desulfobacteraceae bacterium | reverse complement strand
CGGTTGCCGGCCGGAAAGCGCTGGGCGATATGGTTTAGCGGAAACGATACCGTATACATCCGGCCCGGCGTTAGGTGCTCGGGTTTGTCGTGCCCGTTTCGGTGGCAGAGGTTGAGCATCCCGTAGGTAATGCGGGTGGCCTTGTCATCCGGCGCCACGTCGGAAAGCCGGGCGACGACCATGGCCACCGGCCGGCTGGCGGAGAGTTCGAGGTGCAGGACCGGCGCCCCCAGGATTTCCAGAGCCGCTTGGAGCGGCGGGGTTTCGAATACCAGGGCGCCGCCGTCTTCTTCGCGCTGGTCGTGGGGAAGATCCGGCGGCGCGGCATAGGAACACCATTTGCCGGCATATAACCCCACGCTCAAAGGGGACTGAATGGTCATGGCGGCGGATTCCCGTTGGACTGTTTCCGGCGCCTCTTCTGAAAGCAGGCGCGCTCTGTCCAGATAGAACCGCCTTTCGGCGATGCGTCCGGATGGCCAGGACGCTTCGGCCACCCAGCGGCCGGGGCGCTTTCTGTAGCGGGTGGAGGGCGCGACGCTGTCCTGCATCCAGACCCTGAGCATGGGCTCTTCCATGATCCCGGTCTCCTCGCCTTTCAGCCAGGCGTCCCACCAGCGCAGGGCTTCCTGGAGAAACCCGATGGCCGGGCCGGGCACGCCGAAATGGGGGTATTTGTGGCTCCAGGGACCGATCAGCCCCTTGCGCGGCGTTTTGAGTCCGGCCAGCAACCGGAAGACCGCGTTGGAATACCCGTCGGCCCATCCGCTGACCGCCATGACCGGGCACTGGACGGCGTCGAAATCCTCGCATACGGAGCCATGCCGCCAGTAGTCGTCCCGCCGCTGGTGGGAAAGCCACTCGGCCAGCCACAGGCCGCTTTTTTCAAGCCGCTCCATCCACATGTCCCGCCACGCCTCTCCAACCAGCAGCGGATCGGGCGGGCACGCGTTGTAGGCGAACATGGTCGAGGCCCAGGACAGGTTGTCGCCCAGGAGGCATCCGCCCATGTAATGGACGTCGTCCGCGTACCGGTCGTCCGTCGAGCACACCGTAATGACGGCCTTCAGCTCCGGCGGTCGCAGTGCGGCGATCTGAAGCCCGTTGAACCCGCCCCAGGAGATGCCGATCATGCCGATATTTCCGTTGCACCAGGGCTGGGCGGCGATCCACCGGAGCACTTCCAAACCGTCCTGCTGCTCCAGGGGGAGGTATTCGTCCCGGAGCACGCCCTCCGACTCCCCCGCGCCGCGCAGATCGACCCGGACGCAGGCGTAGCCATGGCCGGCAAAATAACCGTGAGTAACGGCGTCGCCGACGGCTTCAAAATCGCGCTTTCGGTAGGGGATGTATTCCAGGATGGCCGGCGCCGGCCGGCGATCGGCTGTTTCCGGGATCCAGAGCCGGGCCGCCAGGCGGGCGCCGTCGGACAGTGGAATCCACGTATGCGCCACTTCCCGAACAGGGCAGGGAAAGGTTGTAATTGTTTTCATGAAGGGTCCATCCTGAAATGAGTTGAAAAGACTTGGTTAAACAAAAATTTGGGGGGATAGCCATTTAGAGCCTTATTGTGCGAACAGCGGCGGAAGGTTGAAATGTCGGCGCACGGACCTTCATTTTGGGTTATTTCGGAAAATCCTTGTGTTTAATTTTCGTGATCACCCTGTTCCCGTTCCTCATTTTCAGTTCAATTTCAGGCCGGGCGACGATGCCTTCCGCTTTGAAATTCCCCCAGGTCGATGTAAATCCGGCCCGGGCAAGTTTTATCATCTCGGCAAGCGTTCCCCGGCCAATGACAGGGACGACATCCAGCCCGAGCTTGACGGCCACATCTTCCACATCCGGGCGTTGCAGCCACCATCCGCCAACCATGACATCAAACAGCACAAAATCCTGGTCTTGCCGGTAATTCCCGCCCCCTTTCTGAATTTTCGCGCCGTAGCCTTCTCCGTAAAGACAGACTTCCGCGCTGTCGAACATCTCGCCGAAAACGCTCGTCAGCGGAATGAATTTTTCGTTTAAACGGTTTGCAAGGGCGGCGTGAATCTCCGCCCGGTCCGTTTTTCCGCCAAAAAGGATTCGATCGCCGTCATAAATGACCCGGATATTCGTGCCATCGACTTTTTCCGTAAAGACCCATGTGTTGTTTTTGAGATATTCAAACTCCGGCAAGGAAAACCGGCCCTCTATGAGCGTTTTGTTGTTGTTTTCCGGGTCGCGCTTTAATACAGTCTGGATCTTGTGATATTCCTTCATTTTCCCTTCCGCCCGTATGGTATGACCTTCCAATTTAGCTACACAATCTCATTTCAAAATCCTGCACCTTCCGCACAATGATTTCATGCGCCTCGACACTGACCATGCCGGTCACAATATCAGAATCCAATCCATTCAGACACCCCCAAATCGACGCGGCGATCGAGCCGATGGTATCCGCATCTCCGCCTATCCGGGCACAGGCGGAGATCAGATCGGAATACCGCGCATCTGAATGACTATATGCAACGGCGATCGCGCATGGGACCGATTGAAAAGAGGCGACGCCGACTCCGAATTTTTCTTTAAATCTGGAAACAGGGAAAGGGTCATCCAAATGTTTAGCCAATACTTCAGCTGCGGATTTTAGTTCATCGGTTTCGACCGACATACATGCGCAATGAATGGGTTCAGGCAGAGAATGACCATTTAATATGCCAATTATTATCCGGGACACCAAATTCGCGGAATCAATTGCAACCGGGTGACAATGTGTGATTTCAGAAACCTGAACAACTAAATCCTCTAAAGGATAATTTTGAAAATGAGAAATCATGGCGACTGGGGTAATCCGCATGGCCGCGCCATTCCCGAATGATCCATCACTGAATTTTTTCCGATTCAGGTCTCGCCAACCAACACCCCTTCTTATCCCCTTTAGAATTCTACCGGCATCCGGACCATACCCCCTGGACCATCGATAACTACCGGCGAACCGCCTGGCCAAACGATCTTGATCAATCTCGCCATTCTCAAGATATTCATCCATAATATCTAAATTCATTGCCGTGTCGTCGGTGTATCGATGCCTGCCCTGAGATGTCTTTCCTATCAGCTTCCACAATCCGCGCTCAAGAATCCCCCCCTCGAACCCCGCGAGCATGGCATCGGCGCAGATTCCGCCCAATAGGGATCCGCGGACTCTTGATGATTTGGATTCATTCATGTTGTGTAACGATCAGCGTAACCGGTTGTTTTTGGAACGCCAGCGGAAAAAGCAATCCGCGTTAACGCATTTGTTAGGCAGTAGTATACCTCTCGGCAAGCGAGAGCCATATCTCTCAGCCTGATTGTGCAAATGGAGCTTGGTCGGTAACCAAACTCGACCCAAGCGGGAGCATCAAAAAGTCGGCTGCGGGCAACATTTCATAGCGCCCGGATTTCTCAAACCAAAACGTCAAGGAATCTCCCTTTTCTCTTTGGACTTTCTTATCATGGATGTCCCTCTCCGTTGCTACTCCATGCTGATACATCTATGCCTTTCGGGCCAAATCGACTTCGTGTGGTGTACGTGCCATATAAGCCGCGAACTGCCGCACCATTTCCATCGCGGGCTCGATCCGAAGTCTCTTAATCCGTTGCAGTGGAATCTGAACATGCCCCCCCGCAACGCATACCCTCACCGTGCCGCACGAGGTGACGGGAGGGGCAAGTCGATTGAGTAGCTCTCGCCGATCGGTCTCGTCAACAATGCAGGATACATCGCACCGATCATGCAGCCCCTTAG
>JAABTM010000370.1 GCA_011389855.1 Desulfobacteraceae bacterium | reverse complement strand
TGCGGCGCGTGACGGCGGGTGGATGGGTTCCGATACCGCTGGACCCCGCGATGAAAGCGGCCGGCGAGGTGCCGGGGGTCATCGGGGTTCAGCCCCGGATTTGGGGGACGGTGAACGGCCCCGACGGACCGGTCACGGTGTGGGCTGTCGAAGACAAGATTCGGCCCGGCGACGCCATGGTGGGCCCCGGCATTGGTCTTTCTTCGGGGCAGGTGGACGGAGTGGACCTGGGTGGACGGGGTGGACAAAGTGGACAGTCGGCCGAAACCGATACCGTCGCTGATGGGGCCTTTCTGACTCTGAATGGGGCCGTTTCCATGACGGTTCGGGTTGTCGGGCGATGGCCGAATCGGGCCAGCCCCATCGCCCACGATTTGGTGTTGCTCCATCCCGACGACGCCCGCCGCCTTCTGTCCATCCCGCCGGGCCATGCCAGCGACCTCGCCGTGACCGTCTTCCATGAAGGCGAGGCGGAGGCCGTTCGCCCGGATCTGGCCGCGGCGTTTCCGTGGCCGGTCCGGATCACCACCCGAACCGATGCGCTGGGCCGCCAACTCACGATGTCGGGAAGGTGGGGCGGCGTCGCCGGGATGGCCCTGGCGCCGGCCCTCCTGGGACTGGCTTTGTTGATGGCGGCGTCGGTCCGCCAGACCATGGGCCGGCGGCGCCATATCGGGCTGCTCAAGGCCCTTGGGTGGACCACGCCGGACATCGTCCGGCTTCAGCTCTACCGGGCCCTGTTCGTCGGTCTCCCCGCCGCCGCACTTGGCATGGCCGCGGCCCACCTCCTGGTCTTCTGGCCCGGCGCCGCGTGGCTGGGGTTTGTTCTTCCCGCGTGGGAGAGCCGTCCGCCGGGTCTTTACCTCAACCCGGCCGGTTCCCTGTCGGTTCTCCTGCAAGTGACCGCCCTGGTGTTCATTCCCTACCTGACCGCCGTGCTTTGGCCGGCCATCCGGCTGGCCGCGGCCGATCCGGAGGGCTTTTTGCGGGACGGATCCCCCGGATGACCGCCGGCCTTTCCTGCCATGATGTCCGCCTCCTGCGACGCGCCGTGGATGGAACGGAACGGGCGGTTCTCGACGGCGTGGATGCCGATTTTCCTGTCGGCGGCATCTCATTGATCTTAGGCCCCACCGGCGCCGGCAAGAGTACGCTGCTCCACCTGCTGGCGTGTCTGATTCGCCCCACCAGCGGGGAGGCGCGGGCCGACGGCGAACCGGTGTCCCGATGGATCACCGCCCATCGGGACCGGTGGCGCCGGCGGGTGGGCATTCTTTTCCAGACGCCGTCGCTAAGCCCGGACCTGACGGTTCTGGAAAACGTGATGCTCCCCCTGATCCCCCGGGGCGGGGGCCTGGCTGAAATCCGCCGCCGGGCCGGGGACTGCCTCGACAGGGCGTCCGCCGGCCACCTGGCCGGTCTGCCGGCGGCGATCCTTTCCGGCGGGGAGGGGCAGCGGGCGGCCCTGGCCCGCGCCATCGCGGCCGAACCCCGGTTTCTCATCGCCGACGAACCCACGGCCCACCAGGACGACGACGGGGCGAAGATCGTCATGGACGTTTTTCTTGCCGAGCGGGACCGGGGGGCCGCCGTGATCGTGGCCGGGCACGACCACCGGCTTCTGTCGGCGGGGTTCGCCGACCGGCGGCATCGTCTGGCGGCGGGCCGGTTGACGCCCCTCCCATGACCCGCCATCCGCTGCTGATGGGCGTCGCCGTCATGGACGGGCTCTCCCTGCTTTTCCTGATCGCCTCGGCCCTGACGGCCCTTCGGATTCTCTCCGGCTGGACGCCGGGATCGGCGGATCGCCGGCAGATCGAACTGGAAACCGCCGCCGAAGGGGCCGCCCTCCATGCCCGGATCGCTTTCGGGTTTTTCGCGGTCTCCACCGTGGTGCTGATCGCGGCCATGGCCAACGCTCTGCCGCCCATCGTCCCCGGCGCCATGTGCGGCACGGGGGTGCTTCAGGCGACCGATGGCAGGGGGGGACGGGCGTTGCTTTTTCGACTTTTGGGTCTGGTCGCGCTCTATCTCTGGCGGACAACCGAAGATTTGAACCGCGCCCAGCCCGAATCGCCGCTGGCGGTTTCCCAGGCCCGGGCCCTTCTCCTCGCTCCGCCCGCCGTATTCCTGGGCGTCATGGACACGGTCCGCGCCGCCGGCGCTTTGTCGTCCCACGGCCCCGTATCCTGCTGCGCCGTGATCTACGACCAGGTTCGATCCGTTACCGGGACGGGGCGGACAGCCGGGATCCCCGACGGCGTCTGGGTCTGGGGATTTGTCGCGGCCGGTCTACTGCTGTTGGGGGCGGCGGGTTGGGCTGCGGCGGCGTGGCGACCGTCCCGGAGTTCGGTCCGTCTTTTGGCGGTCGCCGCAATTTTATGGGCGCCCGTCGCGGCCATCGCCCTGGTCCGGGCCCTGGCTGCCTATCACTACGGCGTGCTCCATCACCACTGTCCCTGGTGCTTGTTTCTGGTGGATCACTACGGTGTGGGATATCCGCTCTTCGGCGCTCTGGCGATCATCGTTTTGGAAGGGCCGGCGGCCTGGGTCGCGGCGGGGATCGGACGGCGGCATCCGGCGATAGCGGAATCGGCGGCGATCCGGATCCGGCGGTCCGGGCGACGCATCGTGATCGCGGTTCTCCTCTTCTTTTTATTGTCCGCCGGCCCGGCCATCCTCTGGCGGGTTCGGTTCGGGGTTTGGATGGGGTAGAAAAGTCGGTCTGGATATTTACCCGACCCTATGTTAAGTGTATTTAATTCCAGCGGCTGTGTCCGGGGATGCGTGAGCCATTGAATTTCAGAAGGCAAAAGAGATGCTTAAACGAATCTACATAGATAATTATAAAAGCATGGTGAATTGCGAAATCGATTTCGGCGACATTAACCTTTTCATTGGCGACAACGGCTCCGGAAAGTCGTCGGTATTCGAGGTGATCCGCGCCATACAGAATTTTGTATGCGAAGGGGCCGCCATTGGAACAGCATTTCGTATAGAGTATAAAACCCGATGGCAGACTTTGAATCATCAGACATTTGAAATGGAAATTCGTCACGAAGATGGCGCCTACCAATACCAGTTGTCGGTAGAGCACCGTGAAAACAGAATTTTTTCGAAAGTTAAACATGAACGGTTGCTTTTTGAGGACAAGCCGCTTTTAAAGATGGAAGAGGGAGACGCCTGTTTCTATAAGGATGATTTCTCCGAAGGCGCCTGTTTTCCGGTGGGTCGAAATGTCTCCGCCTTGAACATTATTCCGCCCAGGGACGATAACACCCGTTTGACCTGGTTTAAAAATCGGTTAAAAAACATCGTCATTGTTCAGCCCATTCCTCCCATGATGGCGGCGGAAAGCCCAAAAGAAGAGGCGGCGCCATCAAAATACTTGGGAAATTTTACATCGTGGTACCGCTTTTTATCCCAAGACCAGGGGGTCGCATTTCAGTTGATGTCGAATTTAAAAGATATTTTGCCTGGATTCGATTTCTTCAAATTTGAATCCGTTGGGGAAAAACACCGGTTGCTCAAGATATATTTTAAAAATGACAGAAACCATCCGGCGATCGGTTATGATTTTAGTGAACTTTCCGATGGACAGCGCATGCTCATCGCGCTTTATACCCTGTTGGCCGCCGCCGGCTCCGAACAATTCGGTCAATATACCCTCTGCCTGGACGAACCGGAAAATTTTTTGGCCTTGCCGGAAATTCAACCTTGGCTGACAGAACTTTTCGATCGATCCAACAAGGGGGATTTGCAATGTTTGCTTATATCACATCATCCTGAATTTATAAATTATCTTCTGGCATCGCCCATTGGTTATCTTTTCGAACGCCAAAGCAACCAGCCGACGCGCATCAAGCCCATCGGGACTTCGGAACAGCAAGAGAGCATGCCGATGTCTGAAATGGTGGCAAGGGGCTGGCTTAATGCCTGATTACACAGAAGTCGTCGTATTGTGTGAAGACAGGCAGCAAGAAGTATTCGCCAGATATTTCCTGGTGAAATGCGGCGTCCATCCAAGGCGCATTCGGGTCAGAATCGCGCCTTCAGGCGGAGGGGCGGGCGAACAATTTGTCCGGGACAACTATCCATCTGAAGTAAAAGCGTTCCGTTCTCGAAAATATTTGAACATATCTTTGGTTGTTTTTATCGATGCGGATCCGAATTACAATGTGACTGATCGGATGCTTCAATTGAAAAACGGATTGGAGAGCGCATCCCTTGAAGATCGTAAAACCGATGAAAAAATTGCCATATTCATTCCCAAACGAAATATCGAAACATGGATTCACTATCTGAAGAGAGAAAATGTAAACGAACAAGCGCAATATCCAAAGCTTGAAAATGTATCGGCATGCAAGCCGGAGGTTCAACAACTGGCTGAAAACCGAAACCAACCATTGCCCGACACGGCTCCGGATTCATTGAAACGGGCGTGTCCGGAAATGCACCGGATTTTATAACCAACCAAATTGGAAGATCGAAACCCTATGTCATCACAAATCAATAGCAGCGAAACCACCCACTTCGGATACCGCCAAGTCCCCCGGGACGAAAAAGTCGAATGGGTGCGGCGCCATTTCAATACCGTGTCCGGCTATTACGACATCATGAACACGGTGCTCAGTTTCGGCATCCATTATTTGTGGAAGCGGACCGCCATCAAGATGATGGGCCTTTCCCC
>JAABTM010000369.1 GCA_011389855.1 Desulfobacteraceae bacterium | reverse complement strand
GATTTTTCTGCGGCACGCCTACAACCGGTATCTGGCCGTAAAGGACGATATCCAGGACAGCTTGCCCAAGCGGGGCGGGAAGACCCGGGCGTTGTCCAAGGAGGATTTTTCGCAGAAGAGCGCCATCTTTCTTCGGCCCGAGGCGCAATTCGATTATCTGGTGGGATTGACCGACAGCGACGACCGGGCGAACGCCGTGATCGGCGCCATGGAGTCCATCGAGGCCGACTACGAGAGCCTTCGGGGCGTGCTGCCCAAGGGCGAGTATCAGGAGCTGGACAACGAAGTCCTTGGCCAGTTGCTCCGGACCCTCGACCCCGATGAACTCCGGCGGGCGTCGGGGGATGTTTTCGGCCGCATCTACGAGTATTTCCTCACCCAGTTCGCCGACCAGAAGGCCCACGACGCAGGGGAGTTCTTCACGCCGGTCTCCCTGGTGTCGCTCATCGCCAACGTGCTGGAACCGGAAGCGGGCGTGGTGCTCGATCCGGCCTGCGGGTCCGGCGGCATGTTCGTCCAGAGCGCCCGGTTCGTGGAGCGACGGGACGAAAACCCGGTGGACAAGCTCACCTTCTACGGCCTGGAGAAAAACGCCACCACCATCCGCCTGGCCAAGATGAACCTGGCGGTCCACGGGCTGGAGGGCGACATCCAGAAGGCCATCACCTATTACGAAGATCCGCATGAGCTGGTGGGGCGGGCCGATTTCGTGATGGCCAACCCGCCGTTCAACGTGGATGAGATCGATGCCGGCAAGGTCAAGACCGACCCGCGTTTGCCCTTTGGTTTACCCGGCGTGAGCAAAGGGACGAAACAGAAACCGGATCGCGCGGGCAAGATCTCCAACGGCAACTATGTCTGGATCAGCTATTTCTACAGCTACCTGAACGAGCGGGGCCGGGCCGGATTCGTCATGTCCTCCCAGGCGTCTAGTGCGGGCGGCGACGAGGCCAAAGCCCGGCAAAAGCTGGTGGAGTCCGGCGACGTGGACATCCTGATCGCCATCCGCTCCAACTTCTTCTACACCCGCACCGTCCCCTGCGAGCTGTGGTTTTTCAACCGGGACAAGCCGGATGAGCAATAAACGCATACTGATGATCACCGGCCCAAACGGCGCGGGAAAAACCACATTCGCCGAAAACTTCCTATTGCAGGAAGCCAACTGCCCCGCCTTCGTCAACGCCGACGCCATCGCCGCCGGCCTGAGCCCGTTTCAGCCCCACACCATGGCGATCAAGGCAGGAAAACTGATGATGTCGCAGATCCAGGAGTATGTCGCCAAAGGCGTCAGCTTTGCATTTGAAACCACCCTCAGCGGGCGCGGGTATGCCCGCATGATTCCGGATTGGCAATTCAAAGGATATGAAATCAAACTGTTCTTTTTACGGTTATCCAGCGCTGAATTGGCAATATCAAGAGTAAATCAGCGCGTTCGGGAAGGCGGGCACTGGATTGACAGTGAAACGATTTCCCGTCGATACCACGCCGGACTTGCCAATTTTGAAAATATTTACAAACCCATTGTAAACCAGTGGGTCTTATACGATAATTCAAAAGAAAACCTGATTCTTATCGATAAAGGGCATCGGTCATGACAGATGTTGAACACAATAAAATCAAAATCGACGAAGACATCGCCAATTCCTATGTCGCCTTAAAGCGTGCAGCCAAAATGGCCCAGGAAAGAGCCAAACGATTCGGCCACGGCGTGATCATCGAAAAAGAGGGTCAGATTGTCGAATGGTTTCCGGACAGAGACATTTACGAACTCGTGAAGCCAGAAACTTTTGTTCCCCCATCAAAGACGAATGCAAAAGGCAGATGAGCCAAAGGGGGGGCAGAGTCGTAGCCGCAGCCAGAGTCACAGCCAGAGTGGCAGCCAGAGTCACGGCCAGAGTTGGGGCAGAGTCAGGGGCAGAGTGGGATAACCTCAAGGTAGAACCGAAGGAGCGCGAAATATGAGTGCCGGCATTTACACCGAAGACGCCCTCGTCCAAAAAACCACCGCCGACTACCTGGAACAACACCTCGGCTGGCAATCCGTCTACGCCTACAACGCCGAGAACTTCGGCCCCGACGGCCTCCTCGGCCGAAACTCGGACCGGGAGATGGTCCTGACCCGCCCCCTCCGATCCAAACTCGTCGACCTGAACCCCGGCCTGCCCGACGCCGCCTACGACGAAGCGGTGCGGCAGATCGCCGCCACCTCCGCCGCCCAGACCCTGCCCGCCACCAACCGCGAAAAATACGCCCTTATCCGGGACGGCGTCCCGATCGCCTTTCGCAACCACAAGGACGAGCGGGTCCGCCAGCGGTTGCGGGTTTTCGATTTCGCCGAACCCGCCAAAAACGACTTCCTCTGCGTCCGGGAGCTGTGGATTCGGGGCGACATCTACCACAAGCGGGCCGACATCGTGGGATTCGTCAACGGCCTTCCCCTCCTGTTCATGGAACTCAAAAACGTCAACAAGAACATCCGCGCCGCCTACGATGGGAATTTCAAGGACTACAAAGACACGGTCCCCCACCTTTTCCACCACAACGCCTTCGTGATCCTGGCCAACGGCATCGACGCCAAAATCGGCTCCGTCACCAGCCGGTTCGAACACTTCCACGACTGGAAGCGGCTGGCCGAAGACGCGCCGGGCGTCGTCGATATGGAGACCCTGCTCAAGGGCGTCTGTGACAAAACCCAATTCATGGACCTGCTGGAAAACTTCATCCTCTTCGACGACTCCGCCGGCGAACCCAAAAAAATCCTGGCCCGCAACCACCAGTTCCTGGGCGTCAACCGGGCCGTCGACGCCGTCCGGGACCGCGACCGCCGGGACGGGAAACTGGGCGTCTTCTGGCACACCCAGGGCGCCGGAAAAAGCTACTCCATGGTCCTGTTCACCCGGAAGGTTCACCGGAAGCTGGGAGGCAACTTCACCTTCCTGGTCCTCACCGATCGGGACGACCTCGACACCCAGATCTACAAGACCTTCGCCGGCTGCGGCGTGGCGGACAACGACCGCGATCCCTGCCGGGCCTCCAGCGGCGACCATCTCAAAAGACTTCTGGGCCGGCGCAAGTCCCACATCTTCTCCCTGATCCAGAAATTCCACCGGGACGTGACCCCGGACGATCCCTACACCCATCGGGACGACGTCATCGTCATCACCGACGAGGCCCACCGGACCCAGTACGGAACCCTGGCCCTCAACATGCGCAACGCCCTGCCCAACGCCGCCTATGACATCAGCCGCATCGACTTCGACCGGCTCCGGAAGGAATTCGAACGCAGCCCCAGAAAGCGGACCACCGTCCAGAACCTCAAACAGGCCATCGAGGACCGCCTCCAGCGCCTGCTGCGGCAAAACCCGCTGCGCACCGATTTCCAGCGCCACTACGAAGAGATCGTGGCCGACTACAACCGGGAGAAGGACCGGGTCGCCATCGAGCAAACCTTCGAGGATTTGCTCCGGTTCGTCGACGAAATGAACGATGAAGAAAGCCGGGCCGTCCGGGAGGGCCTCGACGAAGAATCCCTGGCCGTTTTCGACCTGCTGAAAAAGCCCGACCTGTCCGCCAAAGAGATCGAGCGGATCAAATCGGTGGCGGTCGCACTCCTCCAGACGCTCAAAGCCGAAAAACTCCGCATCCAGCACTGGCGCGACAAGGAAGCCACCCGGGACGCCGTCCGCCTGGCCATCCGCGATTTCCTATGGGACGACGCCACCGGCCTGCCCGTGAACCGGTACAACGAAGACGACGTTAAAGCCCGGGCCGAAGACGTTTACGCCCATGTGTTCCACGTCTACCCGTCCGTGCCGTCGCCGTATTACCAGGCCCAAGCGACGGCATAAGGCGATTGCCGAAAATGGACATCCCAATTAAAAATCCAACGCCTTGGCCGCGCCGCCTTGGGTTGAAACCTTGAATTGTAAACTGTCATCTGTTCCCCGACAGCCATAACCGGCTTTCAGCCGGTTTTATGGGTTCAGCCTGGGGTTTTAACCCAAGGCGGCGCGGATGATCGGCGGCAAGATCGGCAAATTTGGCCTCAAATTTTTTGCTTTGTCTAAAATAAATTTGTATAAACAATGTATTATAGATTTAATTCCAAACAATGAAATCGGCAAAAATGTACCGTTTTCCCCGCCACATGACCCCACTGACGCCGCCTGAAACAGACGCGTTGTCCGACCTCTCAGCCCGGGTGATCGCCGGGTCGGCGGAGCTGGCGGGACGCCTGCATCCGGTCACCCGCGGGACGGTCGCCGCCCTCCTGAACGTCGCCAACAGCTATTATTCCAACCTGATCGAGGGCCACCGGACCCACCCCATCGACATTGAACGGGCCATGAAGGACGATTATTCGTCCGACCCGGTCAAGCGGCGGCGCCAAATGATGAGCCGGGCCCATGTCGATGTCCAAAAAGCCATACTGGAACGGCTCGGCGACAGCCCGGAGGAGGCCGCCGTCTCGCCGGAATTCATCCGATGGATCCATCGACGGTTTTACGAAATGTTGCCAAACGACATGCATGCGGTGAATGCCGATCACCCGGACGACGCGGCGGCCGTTATCGCGGCCGGCGAATTCCGCCGTCGGGATGTGCGGGTGGGCAACCACGTCCCGCCCACTTATGACGCCCTGCCTGATTTTATGGCGGCGTTTCAGGAAGCTTACCGCCTGTCGGCCCTCCACGGTCAACGCAAAATACTGGCCG
>JAABTM010000368.1 GCA_011389855.1 Desulfobacteraceae bacterium | reverse complement strand
GAACCGAGCCCGGTGCCCAGGATGGCGTCGATCCACAGATCCTGATGGGCCAGTTCGGTCCGCCGCGCGTTAAAGGCCGCCTCGTCGGGGAGTTCCACCACCGGAACGCCCAGTTTGACCAGCAGTTCCAGGTTGGCGGCCGCATCCCCCTTGACCTTTTCCTTTTCCGAAAGAAGGTAGACGGTGGCGCGGATTCCCTTCTGAAACAGATACCGGGCCATGACGTGGCCGTCGCCGCCGTTGTTGCCCCGGCCGGCCATGACCCCGACCCGCTTTCGGTCCAAGTCGGAAAACCGGTCCAGCAGGAACCGGGTCGCCCCCCGGGCCGCGTTTTCCATAAGCACCCGTCCCGGAACGCCGAAGGTTTCGATCGTCTCGCGGTCCATCCGCTGCATTTCTTCCGCCGTCACAAGATACATAAATTCCTCCTTATCCACTATCCACCATCCCAAACGTCCTCTCCCCCGCCACCCCCAGCCGTCCGAGCAGGTCGGCCGTCTTCCGGTCCATCTCGGCCGCCGCCGCTTCAGGTCCTTCGTGGTCGTATCCGAAAAGGTGGAGGACGCCGTGGACCAGCAACTGAACGAACCGCTCCCGGAAGGGGATGCCGGCGGCATCGGCCTCTTGCCGGGCCGTCTCCGTGGAGATCACCACATCCCCCAGCATCTGGGGGGAGATCTGGGGAAAATCGCCCTCCCGCATGGAAAAGGCGATGACGTTGGTGGGGCCGGACCGGTGGAGGTAGGTCTCGTTGAGTTCCGTGATGCCGGCGTCGTTCACGATCAGGATGGAGAGTTCCCCGTCAGGAAACCCCAAGGCGTCTAAGACGGCCTGAGCCGTCGTCCGCACCTCTTCCGGGTTGATCTTTTCCTTGTTTTGCCGGTTGTTGATCAGTACGCCCATTGCGCTCCTTGCGTTCCCGTTTGTCGCGGTTTCCGGCGGCCGCCGACGCCTCGGCGTATTCGATGCGATGGTGATGGATGCCGTTCAAAATCTTGTTGAAGCTTTTGGCGATCTTGTGCAGATCCGCCAGGGTCAGCTCGCAGTTGTCCAGCTGGCCGTCGGTGAAGATCGCGTTGATCAGTTTCTGCACGTTCCCCTGTATCCGCGAGGGGGTCGGGTTCTCCAGGGTCCGGGATGCCGCCTCCACCACGTCCGCCAGCATCACCAGGCCCGCCTCCCGGGTCTGGGGCCGGGGGCCGGGATAACGGAAATTGTCGATATTGACGTTCTCCTCCCCCTTGATCTTCTTGGCTTTTTCATAAAAAAATCGGATGAGGCTGTTACCGTGGTGCTGCCGGATGGTGTCCAGGATCTCCTGGCCCAGCTTGTGCTGCCGGGCGATCTCCACCCCGTCCTTGACGTGGGAAATGAGGATGAGGCTCGACATGGACGGCGCCAGCTTGTCGTGCCGGTTCTTGCCGTCGGTCTGATTTTCAATGAAATACAGCGGTTTTTTGATCTTTCCGATGTCGTGATAATACCCGCAGACCTTGGCCAGAGCCGGGTTGGCGCCGATTTCGGCCGCGGCGGCCTCCACCATGGACCCCACCACCACCGAATGGTGGTAGGTGCCGGGAGCCTCCAGCATGAGGCGCCGGAGGATGGGGCGCTCCAGGTTGGCCAGTTCCAGCAGGGTGATGTCGGTGGTGTATCCGAAGGACATTTCCAGAAGCGGCACGATGCCTGCGGTGAGAATCCCCGCGGTGAGCCCGCCCAGGAACGCGAAGGCCCAGTCCCAGAAAATCTTGAACCCGCCCATGTCGCCGGTATAGAGGTCCACCGCCGTTGCCAGCACCACGTTGAGCAGGCCCAGCTTGACCCCCGCTTCGATGAAGACCTTCCGCTCCCGGCAGTTTTTCATCCAGAAGGCGCCCATGGTGGCGCTGAGGAGGAAATAGATGAAGATCTCGAACCGGCTCTGGAAAATGATGGCGGTGGAGACCGACATAACCAGGGCGAAGGGGATGGCGATCTCCATGCCCATGAAGACGCAGACGGTCATGGCGGCGGCGGCCAGGGGGATGCCGTACGACAGGGACCCGGTTTCGATGGGAATGGCCGTGCTCTGGGAGAGGGCGTCGAACAGCACCGCCGACGCCTTGGGGATGAAGAAAAACAGGACCAGGATGGTGGAGACGAAGAGCAAATCCTTGTTGTGGTTCGTCGACCGCCGGTGGGCCGGATGGAGATGGAGGTAATACTTGATGATCAAAAGGCAGAGGATGATGCCAACGGCCCCGAAGCTTCGCTCGTAGAGCTTTTCCTGCCCCTTTTCCGCATCGAGGGCCTTGATCTTGGCCAGCTTTTCCTCGGTGACCCGCTCCCCCTCCCGGAGCAGCATCTCCCCTTCCTTGATTTTATAGGGGACCGGCGGTACGGCCAGGGCCGCTTCCTTTTTCCGCTTTTCGGTTTCGCTCCGGTTGAGGGTGATGTTGGGCTCGATGAGCCGCTGGCCCAGGTCCACCACCACCGGCGTCAGTTTGGGCGGCATATCCGCCACCATGGGCTTGGCGATGATCCGGACCATGTCCTTGTACTGGTCGGGGCCGTAGTACTTGCGAAGGTTGTGGATCTCGGATTCGCCGCCGCTCTGGAGCCGCCGCAGGATGATGCCCCGGTCCTTTTCATTGAGGAGGACCTCCTTATTGGACACCACCCCGTTCTCCAGGATCTGTTCTACGACATCCAGGACGATTCGGGAGACTTCTTCCGAAAACTCCGCCCGCTTCAGCTCCCGGAAAATCTCTTCGGAGACGGGGATGCCCAGCTTCTCCTGGAAGGCGGCCCGGGGATCGGGGGCCGCCGGTTCCGCCGGGCCCTCTCCACTGAACCGCTGCCGCATGGCCTCGAAGGCGGACCGGATCCGCTCGGTCGCGTCGGCGATGAGGGCCTGGTTGTGATCGTAGACGGTCCGGACCTCTTCCATGGCCTCCCGCCGCTTGGCGGCCGTGGCCTTCAGGTCCTCCACGAAAAAGTCCTTGGGCGCCTTGATGTCCGATCCCACGATGTCGCCCACCTCGTAGGCGTGGCGGGACATGAGCAGGTTGGGGTAGAGGATGACGGTCACGATCCCCAGCACCAGAATCAACAGCGCCAGCCGGACGGCGTCGCTGTTGTTCAGGTACTCCCGATACGGCGCTTTTTTCCGATCTTTCCGATCTTTCCGATCTTTCCGATCTTTGCGATCTTTGTCATCTTTCATAACGCCCCTTATCCGGCGGCCTTCTCCGCCTCGGACCGCTCATAGGCCCGGATGATGTCCCGCACCAGTTTATGGCGAACCACATCGCTGTTTTTGAAGAAGATGAACTTGATCCCCTCGATCCCCTGGAGGATATCCTTTCCTTCCACCAGGCCCGACGACTTGTTGCCGGGCAGGTCCACCTGGGTGATGTCGCCGGTGATCACCGCCTTGGAATTGTACCCGATGCGGGTGAGGAACATCTTCATCTGCTCTGAAGTGGTGTTCTGAGCTTCGTCCAGGACAATAAAGGAATCGTTGAGGGTCCGCCCCCGCATGAAGGCCAGGGGCGCCACCTCGATGACCCCTTTTTCCATCAATGACGAGACCTTTTCAAACCGCATCATGTCGTGGAGGGCGTCGTAGAGGGGCCGCAGGTAGGGATCCACCTTTTCGGACAGATCGCCGGGCAGAAAGCCCAGGGCCTCTCCGGCCTCCACGGCCGGACGGGTCAGGATGATCCGGCGAACCACGCCCTTGGTCAGGGCCGCCACGGCCATGGCCATGGCCAGGTAGGTTTTGCCCGTGCCCGCGGGACCGATGCCGAAGACGATGTCGAAGTTGCGCATGGCATCGATGTAGTCCTTCTGGGAAGGACTTTTGGGCTTGATGGCGTGTTTTTTAGAGGTGATATAGACGGTGTCCAGGAAGATGTCCTTCAAACGGACCCGGTCGTCCCTGCTGAGAATCCGGACGGCGTAATCCACGTCGGTTGGATAGACCGGGCACCGGTCCTCGATGAGGCCGTAAAGCTGTTCGAGGATGTTCCGGGCCAGGTCCCTCGCCACCGGGTCCCCTTCGATGAAAACGGTGTTGCCCCGGGCATGGATGTTGACCTCCGTGCCCTCGGCGATCTGATTCAGGTGTTTGTTCTGCTCGCCGAACAGTTGACGGGACAGGTCGATGTCCGGGAACGTCACGGCGAGGTTCTGGTCCTTAATGGGTTCCGACATATTGTTTTATGTTTAATTCCATTGTGTTATAAAAAAAACGGGCCGGCTTCCGCCAAGCCGCCCTTCCGGGTTCATGCATCGGATTTACTCTATCCGATCAGCTCTCTCCAATGCAAGGATTGTCTTGCGGACGGCGATTCCGGTTGACCCTCAGGGGTCGGGCTGTTATCGTCGTCATTTTGACGATTTGCCGGATCGGCCGTTTGGCCGAACCCACAAATATACGGTGAGATGGGGCGTCGTCAACCCCCTTCTCCGGAATCGACCACAGGATACTGCTGCATGGATTCACCCAAACCCCGCTTTTCAGATCTCATGGACCTGGTCCGGCGGCTTCGGGGGGAAAACGGCTGCCCCTGGGACCGGAAACAGACCGCCGGGACCATGGCCCCCCACCTGACCGAAGAGACCTACGAACTGGTTGAAGCCATTTTCGCCGGATCGCCCCGGGCGGTGCGGGAGGAACTGGGCGACGTTCTCTTCCACATTTTCTTCATCGCCAACCTCTACCAGATCGTAAG